>JAFKLV010000067.1 GCA_017304125.1 Sphingomonadales bacterium | reverse complement strand
ACTCATAGGAGCCGGTGTAGAGCCGATTTCTGAGAATATAGAAAATCGTACT
Source organism: Sphingomonadales bacterium (assembly GCA_017304125.1). GTDB lineage: Bacteria > Pseudomonadota > Alphaproteobacteria > Sphingomonadales > Sphingomonadaceae > Sphingomonas. Next base: position 7,757 of record JAFKLV010000067.1, on the reverse strand, counting down.
CGTACTGCTGACGAGCTTGCCGCTTCGACGATACCTCAAACCAAGCTCGCGCGCCTTCGCTGCCAGTTCGTTGATTGAGAAATTACCGGTTCCGCACAGCTCGAACAGGCGCGCAATGATCGGTGCGATCTCGGGATCGACCGCGATCACCTTCCGCCCAGCATCATTGCGGATGTTGCGGTAACCGAGTGGAGCGAGGGTAGGCCAATAACCCTGCGCGGCCTTTTCGGTCATGCCCTTGCGCGCTTCCTCTGATAGATTGTCGATATAGTTCTTGGCCATCAGCACCTTGATGCCGTGCATGAACTTCTCGGAAGACCTGGAATCCTTGGAAAGGACGACACCCTCCTTGGCGAGGTGGATCTCGATATCCAACTCGTCGAGCGTCACCCAGTCCTTGAGGTTGCGATACAGCCGATCGGTCTTTTCGACCAGGATCATTCGGACCGATGGATGGCGTCGTAGGTACGCAAGCATCGCTTCAAATTCGGTACGCCCGGCCTTCCGCGCGGTTTCTACATCGACATGTTCGGCTACGATATCGATGTCGTTGATCGCTGCGTAGTCTCGGAGAAGTTTGAGCTGGGCAGGAATCGAGAATCCCTCGCGCTCCTGCTCCGACGTTGAGACGCGAGCGTAGAGAACCGCTTTCTTCAATGCGTGGTGGACCGACGCACGTGCCACCGTCCGTCTCAGCTTCGCTCTGGGTTTCGCCATTGTTCCACAATTCCTTCTCTGCTCTCAATCACGATCCTTCCCCACTTCCAACCGCGAAACGCGCCTATCGCTGGGGAATTGTGGCCGTGCCGCCGTGCCGTTCTGTTCACTATTTATTCTGCGATAGCATTGACCCGTCAAGCTGCCGATTCGGCGTAGACAAACCGCTTGGCTGGGTTATCCGGCGTTCGTGTCGTCGTCGCATTCCCTTGACGGTTGTCGAACGACAATGGTCCGACGTCGGGCGATGGCGAGCTCATAATAGTCGGTCAGGTCGCCTAGCAGAATCCTCGCTTCGTCCTGAGACACTGGCCGGCCCAGTCGTCGTGCGAATATCCCACTGGCATCCTCAATCAGCTGCCGTGAGAATTTATCGCGCCTCGCAATGCGAGGTTCCCGTGGAGTCTCTTGGGTCGAGCTCCCCGCTGAGGATTCACATGCAGACTGAGTAGGCTCCTGATCCGTAGCCTGCGCTCTAGGTTGCGGAGGAGGGTTGGACTGACCGTAAGGCGTTCGTGGCCCGGCCGAGGAATCATTGGCGTTCCCGTACCTCGTGTTAGAAGATCGGGCGCGCCTCATCGCCGTACGATGCGATTATCGTGTAAGGGACATTCGCATTGCCTGAGGTGCCAAAGCAAGGCCCCACCGAGGCGCACCGTCATTATCACGTCGCCGCTCCAATCGATGGAGCTCAGCGGGATGTCTTGGAGCAAGGTTATTGTAACTCGCGTGCCACCGTTTATCAACAGTTCCCGCACTCGAGCCGATCTACAGTGCTCAGCGTGTCGATGATGTCGCGGGCGGTCAGGCGCTATCTTCCTCGCAAACGCCCATAGAAAGACTAAGCGTCGATTGCGGGCCTATTCAACGAGATTGGCAAGATTCTTCAATGACGAATCCATGCCGGCGCGATGGTCAGCTTCGCTGATCCCCGTGGGGACGTTCTCGGCGGTGAACGTCACTTTCGTGCCGTTTGCGACGGCCGTGAATATCGTGGTCATCGTCATGGTGCCGGCAAAGGCCGGATCGGCGGACTCGAACTCGACAGCCTCGACAATTTTTTCATTCGGTATCAGTTCGATGAAGCGTGCCTCGACAACGTCGGTATTCTCCGTTGATTTGCCTCGGCCACGCTCGGTCTCGGAATAGACGAATGTCATCCGATAGCTGCCCCCAACACGGGGGTCGAAAGCGAGGATCTTCGCAGTCATGCCCTTGGGCGCACGCCATGACGCAAGGGCCTCGGCATCGAGAAAAGCGCGGAAGATGGCACGTGGTGGCGCAACGATGGTGCGAGAAGCTGTGTGGGTTCGAGGGTCTGTCATGAAACCTGTATGATAGAGGGCGGTCGCGAAGTCGCGCCAGCAGACGCTTTAGACACAAGGAACTTTGAACCCATCGCCGCCGAACCCTAGTGTGGAAAACCCCAAACCGGCCTCCACACGAGGAAAACGACGGCCGGCTTTCTTGGTCCAGGCGCGATCGTTGAGGGACGCGCCTGGACCAAGAATTGGTTCAACCGTTCAGCTTGTCCTTCACCGCTTTAGCGGGCGTGAACGAGAGCTTCTTCGAGGCCGCAATCGTGATGGTCGCGCCAGTCGAGGGATTGCGACCTTCGCGCTCCGCGCTGGCCTTCACTTTGAACTTGCCGAAGCCGTTGAGCGAAATCTCCTCGCCCTTCGCCGCCGCGTCCGCAATCGCCGCGAAGACAGTATCGACGATTTTCTTGGCGTCGGCCTTGCTCGAGCCGGTGGCGCTGGAAAGATGGTCGGCGAGGTCGCTGTTGTTCATGTTTCACTCCTGGTTGTTCCCCTGCTGATCTATCGAGGAGCGGATAGAGCGACAAGCCTGCTGCCACCGCGCCGCTTAATCTTGCACCTCTGACGATACGGAGCGCGCTACCACGCCGAACCCGAGCATTCGCTCCCGCTTGGCCTCGTTGGTGGGCGAGTCGGGCGATTGCGGGGTCGTCGCGACCGAAGCACCGCCAAGCCTAACAGGCCGTTCGGCGAAGATCGCAGGGCCAAAACGCCGCGTGAGGTGGTCTGCGACGCTCAGGGCATAGTGCCTTTGGCGCCACGCTGTGGGGCTGTGATAGACCCCGATCGCGGCCCAATAGTCACCGGTCGCCCGCAAGGCCGACAGGAAGATCCAGCGGGCAACATCGGCATTGAAGCAGGCATCGGACTTGAGCCAGGTGCGAACCTCCTGCTCGGGCCGCCGCAGCACCGCTGCGATCTTTGGCACCCACCAACTATTGATCTGAAGGGGCCCCAGGTCATGCGATCCGTTGGCATTGGCGACCTCCGCGCCGACCCATCCGCCTTCCTGGTCGCGCAGTCCCCACAGGGTTTTCTCGAGCCAATCCTTCCCACCAGCGGCACGTGCAATGCAGTGTGAGATGGCGCCTTCCGAAGGTCTCGCCATCCCCGCCGAGGGTGAAGCCGCGGTGGATGCCGCGAACACCACGGCAAGGCAGCCGGCGCGCAGAATAGATTTGAGGCGGCATCGGGCGGAAAATGCAAAGGCGGTGTGGTTCATGGCAAACTGCTCCGTGATCAATGTTCCGGACCGTGGCCGGAATCGGCGTCACGGGAGTCATGTACTTGGGCGGGCGCTGGGTCGGTTCGGGCGTCGGCGCGATCGGCTTCGGCAGGCGCGCGATCGACGACAGATTGCAGGAAGCGGTCGAGGATGTCGGCAATCCCGCGGGCATTTTCAGCCAGCCGCTCCGGCAGGCCCCTTGGCGCATTCGTCCGTTGGTCGAGTTGCCGGCCAAGGGCCATGTCGCGCCGCTCGGACCGCTCACGATCCTGGTCCGCCCGAGCTCGCTCAATCGGGTCTGCATGACGCGCGGCGAGGCTGTCGCGGCTATCCCTGTCCAGCCTTCCGAGCCCTTCCAGCGCGGACGTCTTTTCGCCGGAATGGGTCTCGAGCTTCTCGGCGAGGCGCTTCTCGTCCTCGGTCCAGAGCTTCACGCCGAAGCGCGCGCGGGTGATCGCCGTATAATAATTCTGGCCGTTCACGAGCCCGGAATTGACCGGCGCCAGCACATACACCCGGGCGTAGGTCTTGGACTGCGCGGAATATACGGTCTCTGCGTATCCGTGGTCCCAGTGCTTGTGCTCGGACAGGTCGATCTGCTGCACGCGCTCGCCTCGGTCCCAACGGATCGTGGCAACGGTTCCATCCATCTTTTCGACCGTGCCACGCTCGGCATTCTTTAGATCGAGCGCATTGTTCACCAGACGCCATTGGATGCGATCGCCTTCCGCGAGGTCGCGATTCTCCGCGTTGAACACGTTGATCTGCTTGACCTGACTCTGCCGCGGATCCCAGCGGATCATCCGGCCGTTTTCGTCGACCAGTCGCACGACCTGCCGCCCGTTCTCGGCGCGTCCGATACCGACAACACGATATTGGACGTCGCGCGCGATCCCCGCGCCGAGCTGATCCCGCGTGAAGGTCACGACCTGGCCGCCTGAATAAAATCGGGCATAGTGTTTCTCCTGGTCGGACATGCCGCTCGGCGTCAGGACCTGGAGCCGTGCGTCTTCGGCCGCGATCGCGCTTTCCGATTTCAGGGTTTCGCGACTCTTTGAGTTCACGATCAGCCGGGTGGCATTGTCGAGCACCAGGATGTTCGTGGTGGCGCGGTTCTCCGGCTTGAGCCGGGTCCATTCCGCGACGAGGCCCTTGGCGAGCGCCTCGGCCCCCTCCCCGCTCACGACCTTGTCGAGGTGTGACAGCGAGGCGGCATATTCCGCGGCCCGCGCATGGGTGACCGCGGCCTTCATGCTTTTGGTCTGCTGGCGCATCGACTCGGTGAGTTGCGCCGTGGCGAGGCCGAACTTCTGCATCAGCCAGAAGGGCTTCCCCTGTTCGATCGCGCCGGTCTGCTTGTCATCGCCGAGCAGGATCAGCCGCGCGCCCGTCATCCGGCTGATCTCGAGGATGCGAATGGCCTGGCGTGTCCCGAGTTGCCCGGCCTCATCGAGGAGGAGAACATGGCGGTCGGTGATGCCGCGACCACCGCTGGTGAGAACGCTTTCGACCGTTCTCGATTCGACACCCGCGATCTGACCCGTGGTCGCAGCGGCTGACGATGTGGGGGCCAGCGCGACCAGCACCGTTCCCGGCTCGGCCGCCTGTCTCAGGGTATTCATCAACGTCGATTTGCCGGCGCCGCCGACGCCGTGGATGCCAGTGACCCGGTCCCGCGACAAGGCCGATTGAACGAGGGCCTGCTCCTGATGGGGCGTGAGGCCAGCGGTCTCCAGCGCGACCAGGAGGCGGTCGGCGGTGGCGATGGGTCGGGCATCATCCAGGGCCAAAGCGAGGTGCTGCGACAGCGCCATTTCCTGGCGAGCGCTGCGCCTGCTGGTCCGGCCGCGGGTTAGAGTCTGATCGCCCGTCGGCGCACGGGTGACGAGGAGCTTGTGCTTCGCCTCATGCTCGGCAAGCAACGGCCGGACATCGGCAAGCCTCACCTCTCCGACATGGCTGGCCAGCGCCAACCCGTACATGCGGCCGAGATTGTTCACGGCTTCGCGTGTCTCCGCCTGCCGCAGGCCGAACAGACTCGCGCGACCGGCGGTTCGGCGGTCGACGTCGATGATCGACGTGCCCCGTTCCTCGACCTGCGCGGTGAGTTTGGCGAGGTCCGCCTCATAGGGTTTCGCGCGCGCGGCCCACTGGATGTGGAACTCGTCGAGTGTCGCCGTCACCTTGGGACCGCGCGTCTGGTAGAAGGATTGGCGACGCGCTGCCTGTCCGGTGAGCCCATGCTCCTTGGCATGGGCATCGATCTGTCCAGCGCGCTGGGAGGTGTCCTTGATAAAGTCCTTGGGAACGCCGACGATCTCGAACAGCCCCCGTCTGGGGTCGAATTCGACTTCGTATCCGATCTGGCGAAGCTCATGGGCGAGGTCGTTTCGATAGACCTGCCCCGCAACCATCTGCTCGGCGAACATCGCCCGTGTCTCGAGGCTGGCCCAGGACGAACCGTCCTCTCGGTTCGTGATGTTCATCACGACAACATGGGTATGGAGATGGGGATCGAGCTCGCGGCTGGCATGTTCGGTGAAGCGGGCAAAAATCAGTCGACCAGTCGTCTCGTGAACGATCTGGCCGTTGTCGCGTCGGCGCAGGGACGCATGTTCTTCGAGATATTCGAGCGCCGTCCCGACTGCTTTCTCATGGGCGGCGATTATCCGCTCGTCGCCCATCACCAGCGCCATGATCGATACCGATTTCGGCGCATTGACGGCGAAGTCCCAGCCGGGGTGATGCTCGATCTCGCCGTTGGCACGGTGGCGGCCGAGTTGCTGGTCGTCGATCTTTCCGGCCAGCAACTCTTGGAAAGTCTGGGGATCGACCGGGCCGGATAGCCCTAACTCAACCGCTATCCGGCCACCCCATTCTGAATGTTCGTCGCTCCCTTTGGTGTAATAATCGCCCACCGTATAATAGCGGGCAATATTGCCGGGCGTACCTTTCAGGCGGCGGGGATGGATCATGCCGGCCGCGCCGGCCTGGCCGGGCCATTTTCGCGATCATAGACATCGAGTTCGATGCGGGTCCGGCCCCGTTGGGGGGCAAGCGTGAAGGCCGGAGCAGGTGCGACAGGGTCTGTCGGCGGGTTTTCGGCGGGTTTCGGTTCAACCCCCTCCCCCTCGGCGGCCCCACTGCTGCCGCCCTCGAAGAGGTCAGGCGATGTTGGCGGAGGCGGTGGCGGCACCGGTCGTGCAGCCTTCTTGCGTCGCGGCGGTGATGGCGACTCGGTTGACTTGGCTTCGGCATGGATCGCGGCGATCAGGGCCTCGCCATCCCGGTCGCGCACCGGCGGCGTATCGCGTTCGACAAAGGCGTCGGCGATGGTCGCGACGGTGTTGAAGCGGTCCTGGAAATGGACCACCGGCAGGTTGCGACCGAACCGCAGGAAACCCGACAGGTTGGGCAGATTGGTGACCTCGGTGTGCATGACCAGCGGGCGGGTCACCTGCATGCGCGACAGGTTCACGCCGTCGCGCATGTCGTTGACGCCGTAGGACATGCCTTCGTTCGCCTCGACCTGTTCGACCTGACCGAGATTCTCCGAAACATGCTTTGCCGTGGGGGTGTCGTTGGCGCGGAGAGCCACCCAGGTCGAGCAATAGCCGGTGATCGCAGCGGCATCCTGGATACCGTAGGTCGCCTCCAATTGCGGGTAGGACTGGAACCCCAGGATACCGCACCCGCCATATTTGCGGGCGCGCGCTAGGAAGTCGGACAGCGATGGCAATTTCTGCAGCGTGGGGAGTTCGTCGATGACGCAATAGAGGCGTCGGCGGCGATCGGGCGTCAGGCTCATGATCGCCGAAATGGCGATATCGAGCCAGACCGTGATCAGGGGCCGAAGCGACGGGAGCTGGTCGGCCTTGACGGTGATGAAGAGCCAGCCGTCCCCCTTTTCGTTCGCCACCCAGTCCCGGATCGACAGCCCTTTGCGGGTGTCGTCGAGATAGGAAAAGCTGCGCATGACGGAGGCAAGTTCGGCCTGGATGCCGGCAGACGTGCGCTCCCCTTCGAGGCTGATGAAAGCCGCGGCATCGGTACCAGCGGCGAAGGCTGCAAGATCCTTCAGCTTGGACCGCAACAGGCGATCAAGCAGGATCGAGACCAGCATTTGCTTCTGATGCGCGAGCTTGCGCATGACCGCGACGAGCGTGCCGCGGGCGGCCTTCGCCCAGAACGGATCACCCGCCTTGTCGGGGATCGTCGACTCAGCGATCTGGTCATAATGGTAATCGCGCGGGACGTCGCCCCAGGGCGACCAGCGGCTGGTGCGCTTGTCGAGTGGATTGAGAAGAATGTCCTTTCCCGGGCGGTAGAATTTCTCGACGAAGGTGCCGGCAGTATCATAGACGATCGCCCGCTTGCCCTCCTTGCGGATCCCCTCGAGCATCTTGACGATGAGGTTGGTCTTGCCGGTGCCGGGCGCGCCGCACAGGAGCACATGCTCGTGCTCATAGGCATCCGGAATGGGGACGCCGCCGATC
>JAFKLV010000066.1 GCA_017304125.1 Sphingomonadales bacterium | reverse complement strand
CACCGCGACACCGTACTTCTGGGTGGCATGCGCGCTGTCGATCGTCACCTGATCGTTGGTCGCGTCGCGATGCTCGACGCCGAGGTCGTAATAATCGAGATCGATATCGAGATACGGCTTGATCAGGCGCTCGCGGATCCATTCCCAGATGATCCGAGTCATTTCGTCGCCGTCGATCTCCACGACGGGCGTCTTCACCTTGATCTTCGCCATGTGCGCTTCCTTAGATAGGGAGGTTTGGCGTGCCGATAGGAGGAAGGGCGCGGGGGATCAACCGTTGCGCGTTGTATGCGTCACGCCACATCGCTAGACAGCGCCGATGTCATCGCTCGATAAATCGGACGGCCCGGGCGGCCTTCCCACAACAACAACCGTCAAATGGCGCTTTCCCGCGGTTCATCCCGAAGGGCAGAAGTTCGTCGCCATTGCGTTTGGCCTCACCCTGTTGCTGACGATCGCGTCCAACATCTTCTTCTGGCCGATGCTGGGGCTGACGGTGTGGGTTGCCGCGTTCTTCCGCGATCCGGTGCGCACCACGCCGCGCGGCGAGGATCTGGTGATCGCGCCGGCCGACGGGCTGGTGACGATGATCGAGCGCGTCCCCGTGCCGCGCGAGCTGACCGGCGAACTCGGCACCGAGCCGATGGTCCGCGTCTCGATCTTCATGTCGGTGTTCGACGTCCATATCAATCGTGCCCCGATCGCCGGAACGATCAAGCAAGTTGTTTATATCTCTGGTAAATTCCTCAATGCCGATCTCGACAAGGCGTCCGAGGACAATGAGCGCCAGCATTTCGTGGTCGAGGGATTTGACGGGCGCCGCGTCGGCTTCACCCAGATCGCCGGGCTGGTTGCGCGCCGCATCGTCGGCTTCGCGCGCGTCGGCGATATCGTTGCCGTCGGCCAGCGTGTCGGGTTGATTCGCTTCGGCAGCCGCGTCGACGTGTTCCTGCCCGAAGGCTGCGCGCCGCAGGTGGCGCTCGGCCAGCGTTCGGTCGCCGGGGAAACGATCATCGGACGGTTCGGCGGGCAGCCGGTCAGCGGCACCGCACAATGATTCGCCTTCTGATCGTCGGGAGCGTCGGATGACGCGACCGCCGCGCCGCCGGGTCGGCCTGCCATTGCGCGCGGTGCTGCCCAATGCGGTGACCGCGCTCGGGCTGTGCGCCGGGCTCTCGGGGATCCGCTTCGCGATCGCCGGCTGGTGGGAACTGGCGGTGGCGATGGTGCTGCTCGCCGGTGTGCTCGACGGGCTCGACGGGCGCATCGCGCGTATGGTGCGCGGGCAGAGCCGGTTCGGTGCCGAGCTCGATTCGCTCGCCGATGCGATTTCGTTCGGCGTTTCGCCGGCGCTGATCCTCTACCTCTGGTCGCTCTCCGCACTGCCGCGGTTTGGCTGGGCCGCGGCGCTGATGTTCGCGGTGTTCTGCGCGCTGCGCCTCGCTCGGTTCAACGCCAATATCGACGTGACCGAACAGCCGCATAAATCCGCCGGCTTCCTCACCGGGGTGCCCGCGCCCGCCGGGGCGGGGCTGGCGCTGTTGCCGATGTTCCTGTGGTTCTGGAGCGGCGAAACGATCTTGCGCTCGCCATTCGTCGTCGCGCCGTGGACCGCGCTGGTCGCGCTGCTGATGGTGTCGAGCCTCGCGACCTATTCCTGGGGATCGCTCCGGCTGCGGCGCAACATCCGCTTCGAGGCGCTGGCGGTGGTGGTGGTGTTCGGCGCGGCGGCGGTATCCGCGCCGTGGCACAGCGCCTCTGCGCTGTGCCTCGTCTATCTGCTGACGCTGCCGTTCAGCATCGCCAGCTACAATCGCGTCAGGCGGCTGCGCGCAACTGGGCAATCCGGGGTGCAGCCGGCCGCAGCGGCGCCGACGCCGCCCGGCGCCTGACCGGAAGCCGGTGCGTGCCCCGCACCGGCATTACCGCCGGCATCATCGCCAGCGGCGAACGGCCTGCCAGCGCCAGCCGGATCTTGTCGACATTCGGCCCGACCGTGCCGGCAATGGCATAGCTCGCCACGCCCAAGGTTGCCCCGAAAACCGCGATTGCCAGCATCATCATCATCTTGGCCTCCTGCGTGCCGATGTTCGTTCTATGTTCTGAGTGCTGTGTTCCATGTATGTTCCAGCGTGTCAAGCGCGTTCGTTCTTGACCCGTTCTCGCTGGCATGAGAGCGACGGAGAGAGTGGGATTACGCGCGGTTCGCGTTCGGGCCGCGTCGTTGCCGGCGCGGATTGCTTTTCGCCCTGCATTGCGCTAGGGGCGCGGCCTTCAACCCCACATGGGAAGCATCATCACCGGTGCGCTGGCTTATAGCCGGTCGTCATTCTCGCTTCCCAGAGGCATAACCGGAAAGGAAATTACCTATGGCGGCTCCTGTCGTCACCATGCAGCAGCTTATCGAGACCGGCGCGCACTTCGGCCACCAGACGCATCGCTGGAACCCGAAGATGAAGCCGTATATCTTCGGCGATCGCAACGGCGTCCACATCATCGACCTGTCGCAGACCGTGCCGCTGTTCGCACGCGCGCTCGAATTCGTCTCGTCGACCGTCGCCTCGGGCGGCAAGGTGCTGTTCGTCGGCACCAAGCGTCAGGCGCAGGAAGCGATTGCCGATGGCGCGCGTCGCTCGGGCCAGCATTTCGTCAACCACCGCTGGCTGGGCGGCATGCTCACCAACTGGAAGACGATCTCCAACTCGATCAAGCGCCTCAAGGGCCTCGAAGAGCAGCTCTCGGGCAACACCGCGGGCCTCACCAAGAAGGAAGTGCTCCAGCTCACCCGTGAGCGCGACAAGCTCGAACTGTCGCTCGGCGGCATCCGCGACATGGGTGGCGTTCCGGACGTGATGTTCGTGATCGACGCCAACAAGGAAGAGCTGGCGATCAAGGAAGCCAACACGCTCGGCATTCCGGTCGTCGCGATCCTCGATTCGAACGTGTCGCCGGACGGCATCGCCTTCCCGGTGCCGGCGAACGACGACGCGAGCCGCGCGATCCGCCTGTATTGCGAAGCGGTGGCGATCGCCGCCACCCGTGGCAACCAGGAGCAGCAGCGTCGCGGCGGCGTGGATCTCGGCGCGATGGCCGAGCCGGTCGCTGAAGAGGCGCTGACCCCGGCCGCGGCTCCCGAAGCCGCCGAGGCGGCTGTCGAGGCCGAGCGCCAGATCGACGCCTGACCGTCGCTGAAATGTCATGCGGGCGGGGCAGGGCGGAACTGGCGCCTGCCCCGCCCGTACCCATATTCAACCGGCATCAATTGAAGGACTAGGACAATGGCCGACATCACGGCTTCGATGGTCAAGGAACTGCGCGAAAAGAGCGGCGCGGGCATGATGGACTGCAAGAAGGCGCTCAGCGAGACCAACGGCGACATGGACGCCGCGATGGACTGGCTGCGCACCAAGGGCCTCGCCGCCGCCGCCAAGAAGTCGAGCCGCACCGCGGCCGAGGGTCTGGTGGGGATCGAGGTTTCGGGTACCAAGGGTGCTGCGGTCGAAGTCAATTCGGAAACCGACTTCGTTGCCAAGAACGATCAGTTCCAGACCTTCGTGCGCGACGTCACCTCGGTGGCGCTTGAGCTCGGCGACGATCTCGCGACGATCACCGCAGCGCCGCTGGGCGCCAAGACCGTCGGCGAAGTGCTGACCACCAACATCGCGACGATCGGCGAGAACCAGAATCTGCGCCGCGCGAAGAAGCTGGAAGTCTCGAAGGGCGCGGTCGTGGGCTATGTCCACAACCAGCAGGCCGCGGGTCTCGGCAAGATCGGCGTGCTCGTCGCGCTTGAGAGCGATGCGGCGGACGACGTCCTCCAGTCGCTCGGCAAGCAGCTCGCGATGCACGTTGCGGCGGCTTTCCCTAAGGCGCTGAACGAGGAAGACCTCGACGAGGAAGAGATCGAGCGTGAGCGCGCGATCGCGACCGAGAAGGCGGCCGAAAGCGGCAAGCCGGCCGACATCATCGCCAAGATGGTCGAAGGCTCGATCGCCAAGTATCGCAAGGAGCATGCGCTGGTCAGCCAGCTGTTCGTGATGGACGGCAAGACCAAGATCAGCGACGTCGTCGCCAAGGCGGCCAAGGACGCCGGCGCGTCGATCGTGCTCAAGGACTATGTCCGCTTCCAGCTCGGCGAAGGCATCGAGAAGGAAGCATCGGACTTCGCCGCCGAAGTGGCTGCCGCCTCGGGTGTGCCGCAGAAGCAGGCCGAGCCGACCGCGTAAATTCGCGTAAGATCTGGGGGAGGGGTTTAGGCTCCTCCCCCGTTTCGATCACCCCGGGCTTCGCCGGGGTATTTTTTTGAGCGGCGTTCCACCATTTCCCACCGTCGTCCCGGCGCGAGGCCGGAGCGGTGGCGAAAGCTGGTGCTTTCGTCCGCCCACATTGGCACAGCCACCCCAATCGAAGGTTGCGGCAGTTACCAGCCCCGCCTAAGGTTTGCGGCCTTACCCCAGATATCCGGAACGCATGACCAGCCCCCGCTACAAACGCATCCTCCTGAAACTCTCGGGCGAAGTCCTGATGGGCGAGGGCGGCAAGGCGATCGATCCCGAAGTTACCGCGCGCGTCGCGGCCGAAATCGCCGATGTGAAGGCGCAGGGCTATGAGCTGTGCATCGTTGTCGGCGGCGGCAATATCTTCCGTGGTCTCGCGGCGGCGGCGCAGGGCTTCGAGCGGGCGACCGCGGATTATATGGGGATGCTCGCGACGGTGATGAACGCGCTCGCGGTGCAGAATGCGCTCGAGCGGATCGGAGTGGATACGCGGGTGCAGTCCGCGATCCCGATGCAATCGGTGTGCGAGCCCTTCATCCGCCGCCGCGCCGCGCGGCATCTGGAAAAGGGCCGGGTGGTGATCTTCGCCGCCGGGGTCGGCTCGCCCTTCTTCACCACCGACAGCGGCGCCGCGCTGCGCGCCGCCGAAATGAATTGCGACGCCTTGTTCAAGGGCACCTCGGTCGATGGCGTCTATGATGCCGATCCCAAGCAGGTGCCGACAGCAAAGCGTTACGATACAATCAGCTACGGCACGGTGCTGGCAAAGAATCTGAAGGTTATGGATGCCAGCGCAGTGGCGCTGTGCCGTGACAGCAATATTCCCATCGTCGTCTTCAACATCCGCGAACATGGCAATTTTGCTGCCGTGCTGCGCGGCGAAGGTGTCTCGACGGTGGTTCGCAACGAACAGGAGACGAAATAATGGCGGCCTATGACAAGGCGGACCTGGAACGCCGGATGCACGGTGCGGTCGAATCGCTGAAGGGCGATCTCGGCGGCCTGCGGACCGGACGTGCCTCCACCTCGCTGCTCGATCCGGTGACGGTCGAGGTCTATGGCGCGCACATGCCGCTCAATCAGGTCGCGACCGTTTCCGCGCCCGAACCGCGGATGCTCTCGGTGCAGGTGTGGGACAAGTCGAACGTCGGCCCGGTCGAAAAGGCGATCCGCTCCGCCGGGCTCGGGCTCAACCCGATCAACGACGGCCAGACCTTGCGCCTGCCGATCCCCGATCTGACCGAGGAGCGCCGCAAGGAACTGGCCAAGCTCGCCGGTCAATATGCCGAAAAGGCCCGTATCGCCGCGCGCAACGTGCGCCGCGACGGGATGGACGCGCTCAAGACCGACGAGAAGAAGGGCGTGTTCGGCGAGGATGAGCGCAAGCGCCACGAAAACGAGGTGCAGAAGCTGACCGACAATACGATCGCCGACATCGATGCGGCGGCGGCGACGAAGGAAAAGGAAATCCTCGGTAAGTGACCTTGTTGCACGCCCTTGGCCTGACGGGGCGTTCATGAGCACCGCGCCGATCCTCGCGGGCGGCGAGGGCGCCTTGCCGCGTCATGTCGCGATCATCATGGACGGCAATGGCCGCTGGGCGAAAAAGCGGTTCATGCCGCGCGTCGCCGGGCACAAGGCCGGGGTCGAGGCGGTGCGCGCGGTCAGCCGCGCGGCGCGCGCGATGGGGATCGAGGCGCTGACGCTTTACGCCTTCTCCAGCGAAAATTGGCGGCGGCCGGAGGAAGAGGTGGGCGACCTGATGGGGTTGCTGCGCCTGTTCATCCGCTCCGATCTCGCCGAACTGGTGCGCGAGAATGTGCGACTGCGCGTGATTGGCGATTTCCGCCGCTTCCCGAACGACGTCGTGTCGCTGATCGACGATGCGATCGCGCGCACTGCGGGCAACACCGGGCCGCTGCTGGCGATCGCGCTCAATTATGGCGGGCAGGCCGAACTGACGACTGCGGCACGGCGCCTCGCCGAGCGCGCCGCGGCGGGAACGCTCGACCCCGCGACGATCGACACGGCGATGATCGAGGCCGAACTCGATACGCACGATCTGCCCCCGCTCGATCTCTTGATCCGCACTTCGGGCGAGCATCGCCTGTCCAATTTTCTGCTGTGGCAGGCGGCTTATGCCGAATTGCTGTTCGTCGATACCTTGTGGCCCGATTTCGGCGTTGCCGAGCTGGAGGCGGCCGTGGCCGATTTTGCGCGGCGCCAGCGGCGGTTCGGGGGCCTGTGACGGCGACGGGCCAGCGTGCGCGCTCCGACCTGCCGACGCGGGCGGTGGCCGGCGTCGTCCTGATCGCGGTCGCGCTCGGCGCGCTGCTGTGGGGCGGCGTCGCCTTCTGGCTGCTCGCGGTTGTCGCGGCGCTGATCATGATGGCGGAATGGGGGGCGCTACAGGGGGCTTCCGCGCGCAATACACGGCTGGCGCAATTCGCGCTGTCAGTGCCGCTGGCGATCATGGCGCCGGCCGCGCTGACGATCGTGCCGCACGATTTCTTCTCGCTCGGGCTACTCGGCGGGGCGGCGTTCTTCGTCGTGATCGTCACGCGCCAGCCGCGGCTTGCCGCGGGCGTGATCTATTGCGGCCTGCCGGTGCTTGCGCTGATGCTGATCCGGCGCCAGCATGAAGGCGTGGTCTTCACCTTATGGGCGCTGGCTTTGGTCTGGGCTTGCGACATCGGTGCTTATTTCGCCGGCCGCGCGATCGGCGGCCCGAAGCTTGCGCCGGCGATCAGCCCGAACAAGACCTGGGCCGGGCTGGCCGGCGGCGTCATCGCGGCTGGCGCATTCGGCGCGCTGATGCACTGGCGCTTCGGCCTGCCGTGGCGGATGACGCTGGCAACCCCGGCGCTGGCGGTGCTGGCGCAGGGCGGCGACCTTTACGAAAGCTGGCTCAAGCGCCGCGCTGGCGTGAAGGATTCGGGCAGCATCATCCCCGGCCACGGCGGCGTCATGGATCGGCTCGACGGGCTGGTTCCGGTCGCGCCGGTCGCGGCGTTCCTTGTCATCCTCCCGCATCTGTATCCTGCATGAAAACAGTCACTATTCTTGGCGCGACCGGTTCGGTCGGCACTTCCACTCTCGATTTGATCGAGCGCTCGCCGGGGGCGTTCCGCGTCCGCGCGGTGACCGCCAACAGCGATGTCGCCAAATTGGCATCGGTCGCGATCCGCACCCGCGCCGAGCGCGCGGTGATCGCGGACGAGGCGCATCTTCCTGCCTTGCGTGATGCGCTCGCCGGGTCCGGCGTCGTCGCGGCGGGCGGCGCCGAGGCGGTGGTCGAGGCGGCCGGCGAGGGCGCCGACGTCACGGTCGCCGCGATCGTCGGCTGTGCCGGGCTCAAGCCGGTGATGGCGGCGATCCGCGCCGGCAGCACGATCGCGCTCGCCAACAAGGAAGCGCTGGTTTCCGCCGGCGACGTGATGAAGGCGGCGATCGCCGACCACGGCGCGACGCTGTTGCCGGTCGACAGCGAGCATAACGCTATTTTCCAATGCCTTGATGCGAAACTCTCGCACCGCATCCGACGTATCATC
>JAFKLV010000065.1 GCA_017304125.1 Sphingomonadales bacterium | reverse complement strand
GCTGATCGTGACTTTGGGAAAGGTGCTTTCCGACCGCCACAAGGCGCTCGGTCGCGTGCAGGACGGGCCGCAGTTGCCCCCCGCCGACCTGATCGCCGCGCGCGACGAAATCCGCCAGCTCAAGGAGCGGGTCGCCGTTCTTGAGCGTGTCATCACCGACAATCACGGCAGCCACGATCTGAGCCGTCAGATCGACGAGCTGCGCGATAGCTGAAACCAGGGAGCAGTCAGGCCATGTCCGACCCTAGCTTCTACCTCACCATGGCATCCGCGGCGCTCGCCGGGCTCGCGATGCTGATCTACGCCGGGTTGACCGGCTGGCGCGGGTGGCTGCAGTTCAAGCAGCAACAGCTCGTCGCCGATCATGAGATGCGTACCCCTGCCGCACCAAGCGCCAGCGCACGGATCGAGATCGCCGACCTCAAGGAGCGCATCCGCAAGCTGGAAGCGATCGCCGCCGGCGTCGATCTCTGAATGATTGCCCTCCCCTCCCTTGAACAAGGGAGGGGTTGGGGGTGGGTTGGCGTCGGGGATACCGCAGCAAGCGCCTCATACCCACCCACCCCAGCCCCTCCCTTCACGAGGGAGGGGAGCAAGAAGGGCAGAGGTTGCAGCCAGGCCCGCAACGCTCTACCCGACGCCGCGATGGCCGACCCCACCGATCTTGCCGAGCTTCAGGCGGAATATGAGTTTCTCGACGCCGACGATCGCTACCGCCTGCTGATCGATCTCGGCCGCGCGCTGGAGCCGATGCCCGCCGCGCTCAAGACCGATGCGACATTGGTACGCGGCTGTTCCGCGGCGGTGTGGGTCTATCCGCAGCAACAGCCCGACGGGACGCTCCATTTCCTCGCCGACAGCAATGCCGCGATCACCAAGGGGATCATCGCTTTGGTGCTGGCGACGGTGCAGGATCGCACACCCGCGCAGGTCAGCGCGACCGACATCGACGCTGCGCTCGCGCCGTTCGAGCTGAAGACCCAGCTCAGCTCGAACCGTACGCAGGGCATCCCCAATATGATCGCGCTGATCCGCGAAACCGCGACGCGGCTCGCCTGAGAATCGTCACCCCAGCGAAGGCTGGGGTCGCGCGCCACCAGGACAGTGCCCGCGGCCTGAGATCCCAGCCTGCGCCGGGATGACGGGTCAGGGGCGAACGAACCGCGCCGCCAGCGCCGCGACATCCTCGCCCGGCTCGACCACCAGCCATTCGCCGGGACGCCGTGTATCGACCACCGTCACCGCATTTTTCGGGCACAGGCCGAGGCATTTCGTCTCGATCACGCCGACGCTCGCCTTGCGCCCCTTGCCCAGCCCGGCGCATTGCCGCAGCGCCTTGGCCAGCCGGCTGCGCCCTTTCGCGCCGAAACCGCCGTCAATCTTGCGCGAACATTTGCCGCAGACCAGCACTGCGCCGCTCCACCCGGCCCGCGCGTGCTTCACGCCGGGCGCCAGCTTTTCGTTTCCTCGGCGACGCGCAACACCTCATAAGCGGCCTGGATCGCCTGAAAACGCGTTGCCGCGTCGCTGTCGCCGGGGCGGACATCGGGGTGATTGGCCTTGGCCAACCGGCGCCACGCCGCGCGCACCGCGTCGAAATCGGCGTCTGGCTCCAGCTCCAGCACCTCCAGCGCGCGCATTTCGTCACGCGAGCGGGTGCCGTCGCCGGGCCCGCTCCAGCGATAGTGGCGCGCCTGCTCGAAGCCCGAGGCATCGCGCCGTTCCCCCGCTTCGCGCGCGGCGGCTTCCTCCGCGTCGAGCCCCTCGAAATAATTCCAGCCGCGATTGTATTCCGCCGCATGCCGCTCGCAGAAATACCAGCGATCGGGGCTGTTCGGCGATTTCGGCGCAGGACAATCGCCGGGCTCGGTGCACCCGTGCCGGTCGCACAGCCGCACCTGCTTCGTCTCGCGCCCGCTGCCGTAACCACGCCAGCGGGGAAAGCCCCAGTCATTTGATCTGCTCGATCGCGCCATGATGCCGGCGACATAAGGTGATTGCTGCCAGACGCAACCGCCGATGCTCAGTGGCCCCGCGTGAAACGGACTCCCTCCATGACGCCGCCACAACCGACGCCGCCGTCCGGGCGGAAGGTCTTGCTGTAGCGTGCGCCGGCTATCGTCTTCGCCGCCGCCTGACTGAATACGAAAGCGGGATAAGCAACGACGACGCGCTCGTCGTGAACCTTGCCGTCCTTATCGATATCGAACTGTATCCGCGTCCACCCTTCAAACCCCCATTGCATCGCCTCGAGCGGAAACGTGCCGCCGGCCGACAGCCGTTTCGGTGGCTGATCGATTAGCGCGCACTGGCTCGGTTCGAGCCCGGACCGAAGGAAGGCGGCGCGCGCCGCCTCGATATTGCCCGTGCGCTGCTCGAGCGAGGCGAGTTGCATCCATGCGGCAGCGTGCAGCGGATTGCCGGCGGGGAGCCCCGGCTCATTCGCCGCCCCTTCGATCCACGGGCGCAGCGGCCCGATCTTGCCGTGCCAGCCATAGGCTGCGACCAGTTTCAGCGCAGCACGCGATTCGGCATCTCCGGAATAGGCTGGATCGGCCAGCGCCTTGTCCACCTCGCTCGCGACCTTCCGCGCGTCGCTCTCGGCGCCGAGGTTCAACGCAGCCTGCATGCGCGCGGCGACACGTGGAAGCCCTGCCGCGCCATTCGCGGCGAGGATCGTGTCGGCGCGCGTGGCATCCACCTGGCGCTCCTCGCGCGGTGCGACCGGGCTCCACGCAATCTGCATCAGGATCGGTACGAGGCGCAGCGCGTTTGGCCCGCCTGCCGCCTCTGCGCTCTTCAGTTGCTCGCGCAGCCGGGCGAGCACCACGGCATCCGCACCGCCTTCGAACGGCGGCGGCTCGACTCCTTTGTCGCGCAGCCACCGCCCCAAGGCTGCATCGATATAGTCGAAGATCGACGGTCGCTCGAACCCGGTCGAACAGCGCATCTCGATGCGCATATTATAGCGATAAAAGGCCGGTATCTTCTTCAGATCATCCGGTTTCCAATACCAGTGCCGCACCGCCCGGGCGAATTCGAGCGCAACCCGCCCACCACCGGCGGCGTAAACCGGCTCGCTCTCGATCACCGTCCCGTCGTCGGCGATCGAGAATTCGACCACCGCCACGTCACCCGGCTTGAGATTGTCTTCCCCGCCGCAATCGGGTGGCATGACGTTGACGCCGCTGGCGAACGTCCCCTGCGGCATTCGCCCGGCGCCGGTCATCGCAAGATATTGCCGCGCCAGATCGGCCTGGTCGCTAAGCAGCGCTGCAATCGCAACATCCGAACGCGCCGAAACATCATTCAATTTGGTTCGCGAGGTCAGCCCGCCGAGCAGTTTCACCGCCTCCATCGCCTTGACCTGGGCAGCTTTGCTTTCCCCTGCATTGAGCAGGCGTTCGGCATCGAGCCGGCGCAACTCGGCCAGCGAATCCGGGGCCACTTTGGCCTTGCGGGCAATCTCCTCCGCATCGGCTACCGCGCGTGCCGCCGCGGGCGGATCGATGTAGGTTTGCGTCTTGATCAGCCCGAACAGCGCCGAAAGCTTCTCGCCGTCCGTTTCCGCCAACCGATAGGCCAACTGATATTGTTTGAGCGCCGCGGGATAATCGAGCGCAGTCTGCGCGATCGCGCCAAGCGCCAGCAGGCCGAACATCCGATCCTCGCGCAACGTCGGATCTCCCGTCGGCAGATCCGCGAGACCGAGCTTGACCTGCTCCATCGCCTCGTCGCGGCGCCCTAGCGCAAGCAGCGCCCGGCTTTTGCGCAACCGCGCCAGCGCGACGCTGCGTTTGTTGTTATGGGCGCGCTGTTCGAAACCCTCCCACGCCGCCAGCCGCTCGGCCGGTTTGCCCGTCGCGTCGAGGGCGGTGGCAGCATCGAACAGCTGCTGCACCGTCGGCTGCTGCGCAAGACCTTGCCCCGCGACGATGACGCCGGCCAGCGCCAACCATTTCAACATTTAGATTCCCCTCACCATTCCCCAATGGCTCAAGCGGGGATCATGCACGGCTTCATTACCGTGGTAAATGCGCCAGAGGGCCTATAAGCCGGGTTCTGTCCACCCCGCGCGAAGCAGGATTGGGCGACCATTCCTCTAGGCCTGCCGTTGCCGACAGGCTCAAGCAACCAACCCGGGCGACCGGCGGGAACACGCCGATATGCCGCCCCTATTCGGTCTTGCTTCCGGTGGGGTTTGCCATGCCGCCGCTGTTACCAGCCGCGCGGTGCGCTCTTGCCGCACCCTTTCACCCTTGCCGCGCCCTTCCGGGCGGTTGGCGGTCTGCTCTCTGTGGCACTTTCCCTGGGGTCACCCCCGGCGGGCGTTACCCGCCACCGTTGTTCCGTGAAGCCCGGACTTTCCTCGCCCTCCCTTTCGGGAGGCCGCGGCCGCCCAGCCCTCTGGCGCCGGCTCTCCTAATCGTCTCCGCGCGGTTTGGGAAGCAGCAGCGCGAGCAGGATCATGCGACATTCGGCATCGATCTCGCCATCGAGCAGTTCGGGACGGAAGCGGCGCTGGAACGCCATGATCGCCGCCATCGGATCGGCGACGTCATAACCGAAGCGTTCGAGCGCAATCAGGAAGCCCGACTCGCTCCACATCGGGTCCATCAGATTCTGCGTCGGACGCGGCAGCGCGAGCCGCAACCGCGCGAGCTTGCCCCACGGGAACAACTCTCCCGGATCGCGCTTGCGCGCCGGGGCGACATCCGAATGGCCGACAATATTGCCGCGGGTGATCTCGTAGCGATCCTTGATATCGTGGACGAGGCGGATCACCGCGTCGATCTGCTCATCGGGGAATGGGCGATAGCCGAATTCGTGGCCGGGGTTGACGATCTCGATCCCGATCGAGGCGGAATTGACGTCATCGACATCGCGCCAGTGCGAGGCCCCGGCATGCCACGCGCGTTTGTCGTCATCGACCAGCCGCAGCACCGTGCCGTCCTCGGCCACGACATAATGCGAGGAAACCTTCGCCGCCGGATCGCGCAACCGCGCGATCGCCGATTCGCCGTCCTGCATCCCGGTATAGTGAAGCACGATCATCGTGATCGGCAGCGACCGTTCGTCATAATTGGGCGACGGCGCCTCGATGATCTTCATACGCACTCCCCGTTGCCCGGCCGCTGTCAGTGGCTAGCCCGGTCGAGCCGGGGGGATCAACCGCTATCGCGCGTGTAGAAGCCGCGAAACTGCGCGCTGGGAACGAAATGGCGCGATTGGCCGCTCACCGTCTCGCCCGCACCGAGCACGAGCAACCCGCCCGGCCGCAGCGCGGCCGCCAGCCGATCGAGCACCCGCGCGCGCAACGCCGGCGAGAGATAGAGCAGCACATTGCGACACAGCACCGCGTCGAACCTCCCGGCCGGCGGCGGATCTTCCACCAGATTGTGCCGGCGATATGAGATCTGCGCGAGCAATTCGGGGCGCGCCACCCAGTTAGCGCCGGATTCGACGAACCAGTGCAGCATCTGGCGCACCGGCAACCCGCGCTGGATCTCGAACCTGGTGTAGCGCCCGGCCCGCGCCCGCGCGATCGCGCCGCCCGATACATCGGTCGCGACGATCTCCCCCGCGCGGTCTTGCCCGGCCAGCGCCATCGCCAGCGACAGGGGCTCCTGCCCCGTCGCGCACCCCGCCGACCACAAGCGCGGCCGCATGACGCCATTTTCGGCCAGCGCGGCGACCAGCCCCTCGATCGTCCCCGGATCGCGGAAGAAAGAGGTTTCCTGATTGAGCAGCGCGTCGACGATCCGCTCGCCGATCGCGGCGTCCTTCCCCGCGTCGAGCCGCGCGACGAGCTGGTCAATCGTGCGCAGTCCACATTCGGCGACCAGCGGCTTGAGCGCGATATCGACCCGCCATGCGCGCGATGCCGCCAGCCCTTGCCCGGTATGCGCCTCCAGCAAAGTCGCCAGCCGCGCGATCGCCGCGCTGCTGGCGCCAGCCGGCAGAGGGGCACCGATCATCCGTTTGCGGCCTGTCGCGCGATCAGCCGGCCGATCGCCTCGGGCGGCATGACGGCATCGGCGAGGCCGGCGCCCGCCACGGCGCCCGGCATTCCCCAGACGACCGACGAGGCCTCGTCCTGCACGACCACCGTGCCGCCGGTCCGCCGCACGTCCGCCGCTCCCGCCAGACCGTCACGCCCCATCCCGCTCAGCACCACGGCGAGCAGGCGCGGCCCGTAAACTTCGGCCAGCGACGAGAGCATCGGATCGACCGAGGGCATATTGCCATTGGCGACCGGCCGATCGGACAACCGGAGCGCGCACCCGCCCTCGCCCAGCGGCGCCGCAACGATATGGGCATCCCCCGGCGCGACGACGATCCGTCCCGGCACCAGCCGCATCCGATCGCGCGCGACGTCGCACGGCCGGCTGCCGAGCACCGCGATCTGCGCGGCAAAATAGGGTGAGAAGGCCAACGGCAGATGCTGGGTGATCACGATCGGGCGATCGAACCCCACCGGGATCGCGCGCAACAGCCCGGAGAGCGCGTGAATACCGCCGGTCGAGGCGCCGATCGCAACCACCTCGAACGGGGCTTCGGCGATGCGCGGCGGGTGCGGCGCGTGGCGCGTGGCCGATGTCCGCTCGGTCAGGCGGGCGAGCCGCTCGCGCAGCGCGACGCCAAAGCTGCCGGCGAAGCGCGCGCCGCCGGGCTTGGCCAGCGTATCCGCCGCCCCCAGCGCCAGCGCTTCGATCGCCGCCGGCCCTCCCTGCTCGCCGCTCGACGACACGATCAGCACCGGTGCACTACCGCCCGCCGCGAGCAGATCGGGCAGGCCGGTCAGCCCGTCCACCCCCGGCATCGCCAGATCGAGCAGGATCGCGTCGACGCGTTCGGCGGCGAGGAATGCCAGCGCGCGCGGCACATCAGGCACCGCACCGGCAACGACGAACTGTCCGCCCTCTTCGGTCATTCGCGTCAGCACCGCCCGCGCCACCGCCGAATCGTCGACGATCAGGACGCGCGGCGCGATGTCCGGCAAATGGCGTAAGCTATTCGGCATCTTGCGCCGCCGGTCAGACGACGCCGACGATCTGCAGCTTGCTTTCCAGCGTCTCGCGGTCGAACGGCTTCATGACATATTCGTCCGCGCCGGCATCGATCGCCGCGCGGATATGCGCGCTGCCGTTCTCGGTCGTGCAGAACACTACCTTGGGCAGCGGGGCGAGCGTCGTCTCGCGCAACGCGCGGAGAAACTCCATCCCGCTCATCACCGGCATGTTCCAGTCGAGCAGGATCACGTCCGGCGGGGTCGCGACGCAGTGATCGAGCGCCTCGCGCCAGTCGGCGGCTTCCGCCACCGCAAAATCCAACCCCTCGAGGATATGCCGCGCAACCTTGCGGATAACCTTCGAATCATCGACGACCAAACATGACTTCATGACGCACCCTGTGCCTCCCGGCGGCGATGCTTGGTGACAGAAAGCCGTAACGACGAGGTTAAGGCCCAGACCCATAAGCGGCAACGGCCTGGACGGAGCGGATTTTGGTGCCAGGCAAGGAGCAAGGAGGGAGCGATGCATTTGCATCGTGATCGACGCGCGACGCCGCATGGCGCCAAAATCCGCCCGCCCGCAGGGTCTGGGCCTTCATCAGTCGATCCGCGCGATGAGCCGCGAAAGGTCGATCGCCAGCAAGGGCTCGCCGTCGCGCACCGCGCCGCCCGTCGCGACCGCCGCCCAGCTTTCGCCGAGCGCGGTGCCCGGCGGCAGCGGCGTCACCTCGATCGGCACCGCATCCTCGAGATCGTCGACCAGCACGGCGTAGACATGCCCGTCGACCGCGGTGGTAACCGCACGATGCCGCCCCGGC
>JAFKLV010000064.1 GCA_017304125.1 Sphingomonadales bacterium | reverse complement strand
TACCGAGCTTCATGTCACTCTCTTGCTTTCCTGCGAGCGCCCGTGGGGGGAGCGGTCAGATGGTGTGTTCGGCGTCGGCGGCGATCATCCCCATCGCCACCTGGAATTCGCGTTTGACGTCTTCGGGTTGCCCCACCTGATGCGGGTAGTGCGGCTGGTTGAAGCGGTAGGCGAGCTGGCGCCCGAGCTCCCAGCTCTCCTCCAGCGTCATCGAGGTGGTGAAGATCTCGCGATGCTTGATCGGCAGCTCGATGCAAATGTTGCGCTCGGCGTCGCGGACCAGCCCCTTGGGGTCGCGCCCCTCGGCCACCGCCTTCATATTCTCGTCGAACGAGCGCCGCAGCATGACGATGCCGAGATCGCTCTGCCCGAGATGCTCCTCGGTGCGATCGGCGATCGCGCCCTGCCCCGCCCAGGCAACGATATCCTGGTTGAGCACATGGCTGGTGATCCAATTGCCCTGATCGTCCTTCACCGGGCCGTGCCAATAGGGCACGCGCTGCTGGACATAGGGCTCCTGGCTGACCGGCACGCGGTGGAACATCCAGGTGATGCTCAGCGTGTTCTCGTCATCCACCGGGATGCGCCATTCGATATGGTCGCCGAGGAAGAAGGCGTTGGGCCACAAAGCGGTCGAGCCGACCGTCCAATGCTGGCTGTCCTTGTCGGTATCCTCGCGGACGCGGCGATAGATGTGGCCGAATTCGAATTCGTCGAACTTCAGCTCGAGATGCTTCGGGCCGTAGCTGCCGTCGCCCGACAGGCGCGAACTCCAGTTGCGGTGCATCCATTCGAAATGCACCGGATCGAGGCTGTTCTCCTGGCACTGGAACCAGTTGCACGGCACGTCGGCATAAACGACCTGACGGAAGCCATTGTCCCAGGTGAAGGGTTCCCAATTGGGCACCAGCGGCGCGGGATCGGGGCCCATATAGGCCCATAGCATCCCGGCTTTTTCCTCGACGCGATACGCCTTGGTGCGGATCTTGTCGCGGAAGCGCGCCTTGGGGTTGGCGATATCCTCATAGGGCTGTTCGAGGCATTTGCCGTCGGTGGCGAAGCACCAGCCATGATAGCTGCAGCGCAGCCCGTCATCCTCGATGATGCCGAACAGCATGTCGGCGCGGCGATGCGGGCATTGCCGGTCGATCAGCCCGTAGCTGCCGTCACCCGCGCGGAATGCGACGAGCGATTCACCCAGCAATTTTACCGGCTTGATCCCAAGCTCGTCGATCTCCGCGCTCGCCGCAAAGGGGTGCCAGTAACGGCGCAGCAGCTCGCCCATCGGCGTTCCCGGGCCGACGCGCGTCAGTCGCTCATTCTGTGCCGGACTAGCCATTTTCCTCCTCCCCCAGCGGTCAAAAATCCTTGCCCCCGCGCTATCGCGCAGTATCGACATCCGCAACACGGAGGTCTATTTGTTGCGTATGTCGCAACAACTCGAGTCCGAAACCCGCGATCGCGACCCGCGCCGGCAGGCGCCGACCGCCGGGCTCGGCAAGATCGAAGCGGTGGCCACGGCGACCGCGATCATCGACTTCCTCGCCGAGCGCGGCAGCAAGGTCGGGGTGCAGGATGTCGCGACGATGCTCGGCATCACCAAGTCGCGCGCCTCGCGGCATCTCGCCAATCTCGAACAGCTCGGGCTGGTCGGGCGACAGGGCAGCCGCGGCTATGAGCTGGGCTGGCGGCTGGTGCGCTGGGGGCATATCGCCGCGGCGCGGCTCGATCTGGTCGCGATGCTCGACGATTATCTCGTTGCTTTGGGGCGCGAGGTCGGGCTGACCGTGCTGCTGTGCACTGATGCCGGCGGCGATGCGGTGGTGGTGCGATCGATCCCCGCCCCGCAGGCGATCCATATCGACGTCAAGCCGGGGCTGGTGCTCAGCCTGCCGCATTCGCCCTCGGCGCGGATCGCCTTCGCCTTCCAGTCGCGCGAGCGGCGCGAGAAATTGCTCGTCCACCTGTGCGAGCGCGAACCCGATTTCCGCATCGCCGACCGCGCCGAATTCATGACGCAGATCGCCGATATCCAGCGGCATTACGTCTGCTGGACGCGGGATAAGTTCAACCTCGGCCATGGCGCGGTCGCCGCGCCGGTGTTCGATCAGGACGAGGAATTGCGCGCGGTGATCACGGTGATGATCCCCAGCTCCGAACTGGGCGAGCGCGGCCCGCCGCGCCCGCTGGTCGAGGCGCTGCTGCGCTGCTGCGCCTTATGCTCGCAGCGGCTCAATTCACGCTTCCACTTTCCGGTCGGCTGACCCGCGTCATCCCAGCGAAAGCTGGGATCTCAGGCGGCAAGGGCGACGCCTGCGGCATACGACCCCAGCTTTCGCTGCGGTGACGGGTTTGATGCAACAAAAAGGCCGCAGGCGTAACGCCTGCGGCCTGAAATCCCAGCCTGCGCCGGGATGGCAAATTCCCCGCCGGTTTCCCGGCGGGGCTTTTGTCAGAACTTGTAGCCGAGTTGCACACCCACGGTGCGCGGCTGCGCAACGAGTGTCTGATACGGGGTCACCGTGTCGGCGATCGAATTGATGTTCGCACGCTTGTCGAACAGGTTGCGCACATAGACCCCGGCATTCCACTTGTCCTGGTGCGCCAGCGTGATCGAGGCATTGACCAGGGTGAACGCTTCCGGCGCCATCAGGTTAAACTGCGGGCGATAGTCCATATAGGCATATTTGCCGCGATGCTGGGCATCGACGCGCAGCTCGACCGAGTTATCGGCGCTGACGTTGAAGTTATACGCCGCCGAGCCGTTGAGCGTGAAGGTCGGCGTATTGGCGAACTGCGTCCCCGCCACCGGCGAGCCCGAGATCGCCGGCTGGTCCTTCAGCCACTTGGCCTTGAACACCGTGCCGCTGGCGGTCAGCTCCAGCCCGCGCACCGGGCGCGCGGTCATGTCGAACTCAACACCCTGCGAGCGGGCGCAGAGGCCGGAGCAGTTGAGGATGCCGGAGAAGGAGCCGTTAAAGAAATCGCCCGAGATCTGGGTATTGTACCAATTGACCCGATAGAGCGCGATATTCAGCTGCAGCGCGCGGTTGAACCAGTCGGTCTTGGCGCCGGCCTCGAAGTTCCAGGTGTAATCCGGGCCATAGGACGGCGGCAGTTCCGGCACGACGCGAACGATCGTCCCGCCCGCACGATAGCCCTGCGACGCCGAGGCGTAGAGCATGATATCGTGGGTCGGCTTATAATCCGCCTCGAACTTGTAGATCGCCTTGCTTTCCTTGCTGTGCACATCGTCCGGCGCGCCATTCGTGCCGAGCCGCAGGAACGGCACGATCGAGGTGGCGATGTCATGCCGGGTGTTCTGGAACACGCGGACGCCGCCGAGGATCGAGAGCTTGTCGGAAATCTTCAGCGTCGCTTCGCCGAAGCCGGCCCATTGCGTCAGCTTGAAATCGCCGGCGCGCTCATACCACACCGGGTTGGCGAAGATCGGGTTCCCGGTGGTCAGATTGACGTCGACGAAGCTGTTGTCGATCTTGGTCGTGCGGTTCTGATAGATGCCGCCGACGATGAAGTTCAGCGGCCCGCTGAAGTTGGTCGCGAGGCGCAGTTCCGAATTCCACATCGTCAGCTGCTGCTGCGAGCGGAAGGTGATCGCATTGGGCAACGGCACGTTCGGGAACGCCCCGATGCTCTGCAGCGAGCCGAAGAACAGCGGCAGGCCCTGCTGATCGGTGAAGCTCTCGTTGCGACGACGCTGATAGGATTGCGTGAAGGTCAGCGTCATATTGTCGAACTGATGCTCGAGCGTCAGCCCGGCGAGGATCGACCGGTCATGATAAGGCTCGCGGCTCTGCGCGTTCGACTGCAGATCGCCCGCTGCCGGCAACGCGACGCCACCGATCACCGACGGATGCGACCATTCATAGCCCTGCCCGCTGGACTTCAGATCCTGGACATAGAGCTGGGTCGTCGCGGTGGTGTTCGGCCCCAGCTGATAGGTGCCGTTCCAGCGGAAGCCCCAGGTGTCGGCACTGTTGAAATTGTCCTTGTGGTAGGACGTGTTGTCGATGAACCCCGGCGTGTGGATGCCATAGCCGACGAAGCGGAAGGCAACCGAGTCACCCAGCGGCACGTTGAGCATGCCCTTCACCGAATAGCCGGCCTGACCATGATCGACGAGCGAGCCGTCGAGGTCGATGCGACCCTCGGTGACGTTCAGCTTGGCGGGATTGGAGAGGACGCGCACCACGCCGGCCAGCGCCGACGAACCGTAGAGCGTGCTCTGCGGGCCGCGCAGCACTTCGACGCGCTGGACGTCGTACATCAGGAAGTCGGTCTGGCGGCCGCCGGCGCTCGAGGCGCTGTCGCCGGTGCCCGCGGTCGGCATGTTGTCGTAATAGAGGCCGACGGTGGATTCACCCGCGCCGACGAGGCCGCGGATCATCAGCGTGTTCTGGCCCGGGCCCGCGTTGATCACGTTGAGGCCGGCGATGTTGCGGGTCACCTGCTCGATGTCGGTGATCTGGCGCTTCACCAGATCGTCGGAGGTGATCACGCCGATGCTGGTCGGCGTATCCTGCAGCTTCTGCTCGCGCTTGTTGGCGGTGACGATCACGTCGGGCACGCCGCCGTCGGCCGATGCCGCGGCTGCCTGATCGGCGTCGGCCGCGGGGGCTGCCATTGCCTGAACCGGCGCTGCACCGAGAATGGCTGCCATCACCACCGAAGGCGCCGCCATCGCAACACTAACTTTCATCTTACCCACCTTTCCCCTCCCAAAAACTAACCCCGGATCCAGCCGCACTCGGTGTACCCGATCTATAATAGATAACATGTTATCCTTGCCCCGCGCCAACGCAACGCGTTTAGTGAATTTGTTGCGCGGAGTGAAACAATGGCACGGAACACGATATGACTCGGAGTGTGTCCGCGCGCCGCTGACCCTCCCCGTCATTCCCGCGCAGGCGGGAATCCATTCCGGCTGGCGGCGCGACTCTTTCGAAGACCTGCGCGAATGGATCCCCGCCTGCGCGGGGATGACGGACAATTGCTCAGGCGGCGTTCTCTCCGTGCGACGCCGCGGCGAGGCAGGCGCGGAACTGGCGCAACCCGCCCCACAGCAGCAAGGTCGCGATCGGCCCGACGATCGCCGCGGCGATCGCCAGCGACAGATGCAGCGCGCTTTCGTCGTGCAGCACATAATCGCCGATCAGCGCGGGCAGCACCGGCCCCAGCGTCACCGCGAGGATGCCGACCGTCAGCCCGAACACCGCGCTGAGCTGCGCGCGCATGTTGTTCGGCGCGATCATCTGGATCGCCGAGGGGATCAGCACCGGCACGAACCCGCCGAGGAACTTGATCGGCCACAGCATCGCCGCCATCGCCCAGGCGACCGGCAGCAACGGCATGATCGTCGCGGCGAGCCCCATCCCGCCGGCGGCATAGATTGCCAGCCGGAGGCAGGCATCGCCCTGCCCGCGCGCGATCATCCGGCTCGAAAGCCAGCCGGCCGCGAGCATGCCGAGCGGCCCGGCGGTCAGCGAGGCGAGCCCGTTGACGTGCCCGGTCTGCGCGACGTTCCAGTGGAAGGTGCGGATGAACAGCTCGGGATACCAGGCGTCCATATAGCTCATGATCGCGAGCATCGCCGAGCCGAGGAACAATGCGATCGACATCGCCGGCCAGCTGGCGAGAAAGCCCCAGATGCGCGCGAGCGAGAAGGTCGCGACCGCGCCCTTGGCAGCGCCGCGGCGCTGCGGCTCGCGCAGCGTCGAAACCCATAAAGCGACGAGCAGCCCCGGCGGGCCGATCACCAGAAACACCGCATGCCACGAATGGATCGTGCCGATCAGCGGCACCGTCACCTGCGGGGTCTGCGCCACCGCCGCCACCACCGATCCGCCGAGGATCAGCGCCAGCCCGGCGCCGATATAGATGCCGACCGAATAAAGGCTCATCGCGCGCGGCAACCGCTCGCGGTCGAAACTGTCGTTGAGCAGCGAATAGGCCGAGGGCGACAGCGTCGCCTCCCCCACCCCCACGCCGACCCGCGCCGCGAGCAGCAACGGGAAGGAGCGCGCAAAGGCGCACAGCGTGGTGGCAAGGCTCCACAAGGCGACGCCGCAGGTGATGATCCGCGTGCGCGGATAGCGATCGGCGAGCCAGCCGATCGGCAACCCCATCGCGGTATAGAACAGCCCGAACGCGCCCCCGGTGAGCAAGGCGAATTGCGTATCGGTGAGGTGCAGGTCGGCCTTGATCGGCCCGACCATCAGATTGAGGATCTGCCGATCGAGGAACGAAAAGGTGTAGGCGACCATCAGGACGGCGGCGGTATACCAGCCGTAGCGATAGTCGCCGCGCGCTTCGGACGTGCCGCCCGCCGCCGGCATCGCCGTCACGCCGCCCGGTCCGCCGCGACGATCGCGGTGCCGGCCGAGAGCCGCACGAGCGGATCGGCGTCGCCGAAGCGGGTGCCGATCGGATCGCCCCCCGCCGCGACACGCTCGGCCTGACGGCGATAGAGCCGGCGCAGCATCCCGATCCCCTTGTCGGAGGTGACGAGATGCTCCTCCGAATGCGCGGTAATCGCGCCCTGCCCGACCTGCGCTTCATAATCGCCGGGGAGTTCGCGATGCTCCTCCTCGGTCAGCTCGTGCCACAGCTTGCCGTTGAAATGCGAGCGGATGCGCGCGAGCGCGCCCTGTTCGGTGACGCGGCCGGCGGAATAGATGCGGAAGCTGGTATCGTCGATCGGCAGCACCCAGCCGAGCAGCGAGCATGACCCGACATTCTCCGCGCGCGGATTGGCCACCGCGCGCACCGTCGGCAGCACCGCCTCGGTGATGCGGCGGTGCAGCTGGCCCTCGCCCAGATCGCGCGCCTGCGTGCTCTGGATGCCGCGCTCGGTCTCCTCGAACACCA
The DNA here is from genome assembly GCA_017304125.1 of Sphingomonadales bacterium. Lineage (GTDB taxonomy): Bacteria > Pseudomonadota > Alphaproteobacteria > Sphingomonadales > Sphingomonadaceae > Sphingomonas. The sequence continues at coordinate 951 of JAFKLV010000064.1, read as the reverse complement.
CCTCGGGCATCAGCGCCATCTGCGCGACGAACTGATTGCCGCTGAAGCTGCCGTGGAGGATCGGGACGTGGAACGGGTCCATCACATTTTCGAAATGCTGCAGCCAGTTGCACGGCACGATCGCCGGCCCGCCGCTGCCGAGGCTGGTATCGTCGGCCTCGATGAACTCGCCCGGCGCCAGATCCTCCAGCACGTCGTAACGCGGCAAGAGCGGCATCCGCTCGGGCGGCCCCATATAGGTGAAGATCATCCCGTACAGTTCCTGCACCGGATAGCCCGGCTGGCGCACCCGCGCCGCGGTGCGCGCGCCGCCCGCCGGCTCGCACGGCTGCTCGAGGCATTTGCCGTCCACGTCGAACAGCCAGCCGTGATAGCAGCAACGGATGCCGCGATTGTCGACCTTGCCGTAATAGAGCGAGGTGCCGCGATGCGCGCAGCGCTCGTGGAGCAGCCCGGCGCGGCCCTCGCCGTCGCGGAACAGCACCAGCCGCTCGCCCAGCGCGGTGACGATCCGCGGGGTGCTCGTCGCATCGCCGCTCAGCGCCACCGGATGCCAGTAACGCCGCAGCAGCTCGCCCATCGGCGTGCCGCGCCCGACCAAAGTCAGCGCCTGGTCGGACGTCGGCGTGGGGAGCGTATAGGCGCTCAGCATTTCCATCTCACTCTCCTGTAGGATGCCGCTTTAGTGGCGGTTCTGGTTTCTCTTCATCGTCATTCCCGCGCAGGCGGGAAACGCAGTTCAGCACAGCTAATCCATTCACTCAGGCCTCAGCGACAGAAGCGCGACGACAGCGTCAATGGATTCCCGCCTGCGCGGGAATGACGATGATCTGTCGAGGCGCACGTCGGATGCCCTTCTCAGGCCGCGACGCCGAGCCGCTGGATCTTGTGCGCCCCGGTGGCGAGCGCGACATTCTTCGTTTCCATATAGAAATCGAAGCTCCAGTCGCC
>JAFKLV010000063.1 GCA_017304125.1 Sphingomonadales bacterium | reverse complement strand
GACTCCGCACCGCCGGTAAACCGCCAAAGCTCGCCTACATCGCTACCGCCAGAAAACTCCTCTCCGTCCTCAACGCTATCTCCCGAACACAAACTCCCTTCCTCGACACTCCATGACTACACAGTTGCCGGCTCAAGGCCGGGGTGACGTGGAGTGCGCGGCTCGAATGGCTGAATGTCGCTCAGCTCGAGCCCTGCCGCCAGATCATGATGTCGCCGCCGGCGACCACGTCGCCCTGCGCACCGACCGGCTCGACCGCGCCGTCGGTGAGGAAGGCGATCGTTGCCGCATCCTCGCCGGGCACATGCGCCAGCGTGCGATTGCCGTCGGGCAGCCGCGCGACGATGACCCCCGATTTGGGTTGCCCGTCGCGCGCGTAGAAGACGGTATAGGTCTCGATCGCCGCCGGGCCGACATAATCCTTGATCAGCTCGGGGACGCGGCCGCGCGCGGCATCGGCTTGCGTCTGGCAATCGAAGTCATGCGCTTCGCCGGCACCGGGCAGCGGCGTGGTGCCGAGCACGATCGCGTGATTGTGCGTGGCATAGCCGCCATTGGCGAACAGCAGCCCCTTTTGCCCCTCGCCGGCGCGCAGCGCATCGACCATCTCGGCGACCGCGTGGCTCATGTAATTGCCGATCGGGCCGCCGCCGAAGGTCAGCCCGCCGAACACCGTCGCTGGCTTGTCGAGCGGCCAGCCGATCACGCGGCGCGCCATTTTGGGGACGCAGGGGAAGCAGGAATACAGCTCGGCGAGATCGAGATCGGCGGCGCTCACCGCATTCCATGCGAGCGTGCGGTTGAGGCACACTTCCATGCTCGGCGATTTGTCATAGCGGTCGCGCGCCATGAAATCGTCCGCCTCATGCGCCGCCGCGCCGCGCCCGACATAGATGATCCGCGCCTCGGGCACCCCGCGCCGCCGCGCTTCGGCGAGGCTGGTGACGATGAACCCGGCGCCCTGATTGACGCTCGAATTGGCGACCATCAGCTTGGTGTAGGGGAAAGCGATCGGGCGGTTGTCGGCGGTCGGGGTGACCACCTCCGCGGCGCTTTTGGGGGCGTGGATCCACGCCGCCGGGGTCGCCGCGGCGATCGTGCTGAAGCGCGACCAGATGGCGCCGGATTCGGCCTGCCCCTCGGCCAGCGTCTGGCCATAAGCGGCGCGCCCGGCATTTTCGTAGAGCGGATAGACGTCGACCGGCGCGGTGAGGCCGTGGATCTGGCGGTATCCCGGCGCGCGACCCTTGGCGAGATTGCGGATCGGATTCTGATCCGCGACTGTGGTGCTGGCGGCGAGCGCGGCGCGCTGGCTGGCGGTGCGCAGCGCCTCGCCGCCGGTCACCGCGGCAATGCTGATCTCGCCGCGCGCGACGCGATTGGCCGCCTCGTTGAGCAGCAGGATCGGGCTGTCGCCGTTCGGGCCGCTCGTGTCATAGACGATCGTCGCGCGCGATCCGATGCGGTCGGCGACCTTTTGTGCCAGCGGATTATCCTGGCGGAAGCTGATCTGCTGCACCACCGCGACCGACTCGACATCGCCGAGCCAGCCACCGCCGGCGTCCTGATCCGCCGCCTCGAGCGCGGTGACCATCAGCCCGAGCGAATCGAGCCCCTGCAGCGGATCGGCCGGGCGGTCACTGACCTGCCCGACCCCGACGATCACCGCGATGCGCTCGGCGTCGGCCGCCATGATCAGCGCGCTTTCCACACGGGGCTGCGCTTTTCGGCGAACGCCTTCGGCCCCTCGCGCGAATCCTCGCTGGTGAAGACGATCTTGGCCTCGGCGCGATTCTGCGCCCAGGGCGCGTCGTCGCGCGCGACATGACCCGCGACGATGCCCTGCGCCATCCGCTTCGACGCCTGCACCGACAGCGGCGCATTGACCGCGATCCGCTCGGCGAGCGCAAAGGCGGTGTCGAGCAATTGCTCGCGCGGCGCGACGGCGTTGATCAGCCCGAGCGCCAGCGCGCGATCGGCGGAGATCGGATCGCCGGTCAGGATCATCTCCATCGCGATCTTCTTGGGCAATTGCTCGGGCAGGCGGAACACCCCGCCGGCCGCGGCGAACAGCCCGCGCTTGGGCTCGGGCAGCCCGAATTGGGCGCTGTCCACCGCCACCGCGAGATCGCAGGCCAAGGTGATTTCCAGCCCACCGCCCAGCGCGGTGCCGTTGACGCAGGCGATCACCGGCTTGGAAATGGCGTGGCTGGCGATCCCCGCAAAGCCCCAGCCCTGCTTGACCTTATCGTCGGGCGCGAGGCTCTCGCCCCGCGACAGCGCGACCAGATCGGCCCCGGCGCAAAAGGATTTGTCGCCCGCGCCGGTGATGATCACGCAGCGGATCTCCGCATCCTTATCGGCCGCCTCCAGCGCATCGCCGACGCCTTCGTGGACGAAACGGTTGACTGCATTGCGCGCCTCCGGCCGGTTGATCGTGATCAGCATCACGTTGCCGCGCGTCTCGACCGTCACCGCGTCATTGCCCAAAGCGCTCATGCCCTCATCCTTCCGTTCGCTATCGGGCGGTGCGATAACATAAGTTATGGTGGGCGGAACAGGGTATTTGGGTGAGCTGCGGCGCATCCCTCCGTCACCCCGGCCCGAGGCCCGGGTGACGGGTAATGCGGGCTAAGACACTGCCGGTCATTGCTTGGCGCTTTCGCTTCCGTCCCCTTCAGGCTAAATCGCCGCCGGTGGCCGGCCCCCCCTTGCGGCAACTGTCTTATTGAAGTAACACGCTAATGGCCGACCATTCGAACGATCCTATGCACCCCGATCCGCACGAAAATGGCCGCCTGCGCTACAATCATGCGCCGGGCGAGCCGCGCCAGCCTCTGCCTGCCTTCGATGCGTGGCACGATCCGGTGCCCGATCCCTCGCCCCCGCCGCGCATGCGCCCCGCGGATCGCGCGCGGCGCATCTGGCGCTGGGTGGTGCGCGGCGCGGCGGCATTCGTCGTGCTGCTGGTCATCGCGATCGGCTGGCTCGCCTTCACCGCGCCGCTGTCGCAATCGCTGAAACCGCCGACGCCGCCGTCGATCACGCTCACCGCGGCGGACGGCACGCCGATCGCGCGGCGCGGGGCGATCATCGGCGCGCCGGTCGATGCGGCGAAGCTGCCGCCGCATGTCGGCCAGGCGTTCATGGCGATCGAGGACCGGCGCTTCTATTCGCATTGGGGGATCGATCCGCGCGGCATATTGCGCGCCGCCTGGGCCAATATGGGCTCGCGTGGGGTGCGGCAGGGCGGCAGCACGATCACCCAGCAGCTCGCCAAGAATGCGTTCCTCGATTCGGATCGCACAATGGGGCGCAAGCTGCGCGAGGTGATGATCGCTTTCTGGCTGGAGGCGTGGCTGACGAAGGACGAGATCCTCTCGCGCTATCTCTCCAACGTTTATTTCGGCGACAATGTCTACGGGCTGACCGCAGCCTCGAAACATTATTTCGGGCGCAGTCCGGACAAGCTGTCGATCGGGCAGGCGGCGATGCTGGCCGGGCTGGTCAAGGCGCCGTCGCGGCTCGCGCCGACCGGTAATCTGGAGGGCGCGCAGGCGCGCGAGATGCTGGTGGTCGCGGCGATGGCCGAGGCGGGCTTCATCACCAAGGCCGAGGCCGCGACGGTGCAGCCGCAACGCGTGCTCGCGAAACAGCCCGAAGCGCTGCCGACCGGCACCTATTTCGCCGATTGGGTGCTGCCCGAGGCGCGCGATCAGGCGGGCGAGATCCGCAACGAGGCGACGATCCGCACCACGCTCGATCGCAATCTGCAGAATATCGCCGAGCGCGTCATCCGCCAGGCCGGGCTGCGGCAGGCGCAGGCCGCGCTGGTGGCGATGAAGCGCAACGGCGAGGTCGTCGCGATGGTCGGCGGGCGCGATTACGGCAAGAGCACGTTCAACCGCGCGACGCAGGCGCGGCGCCAGCCGGGCTCGACCTTCAAATTGTTCGTCTATCTCGCCGCGATGCGCGCCGGGCTGACCCCGCAGACGATCGCCGACGATTCCCCGGTCGAGATCGCCGGGTGGAAGCCCAAGAATGACGACAACAGCTATATCGGCAAGATTCCGCTGCGACGCGCCTTCCAGCGCTCGTCGAATGTCGTCGCAGCGCGGCTGACGCAGGAAGTGGGGGTGAAGAACGTGATCCGCGCCGCGCGCGATCTCGGCATCACCACCCCGATCGCCAATGAGGCGACGATCTCGCTCGGCACGTCGGAAGTGTCGCTGCTCGAAATGACCGCGGCATTCGCCGGGGTGGCGGACGGGCGCTATCCGGTCGAGGCGCGCGGGCTGCCCGCGACCGGCGACAAGCCGTGGTATACCCAGCTGACCAGCGGCCCCAAGACGATGCCGTCGGATATCCACGACGAGATGCTCGAACTGCTCGGCGCCTCGATCCGCGGCACCGGGCGCGCGGCGGCGCTGTCGATCCCGGCTTATGGCAAGACCGGGACGTCGCAGAGCGGGCGCGACGCGTGGTTTATCGGCTTCGCCGGCGATCTGGTCGTCGGGGTGTGGGTCGGCAATGACGACAATACCCCCAATCCGGGGCTCCACGGCGGCGGCGTGCCGGCGCAGATCTGGCGCAACTTCATGGTCTCGGCGCTCGATCTCAAGCCGGTGGTCAAGGCGCCCGAGCCCGAGGAAGTCGACCCCGAAGCACTGATCGGCGACATGACCGACAATGTGATCGCGCCGCTTGCCGAGCAGGTCCGCGGCCAGTTGCAGGGCGCGGGGATCGATCTCAAGATCGGGCCCGACGGCGGCGTCTCGGTCAACCGCGTCCCGCAACCCGATGCGCCGCCCCCGCCGCGCCGCGACGATCGCGGGCCGCCCCCCGGCGACGGGCCACCGCGCGACCGGTTCTGATCGATCAGCCCAGCTTGTGATTTAAGCACCAAATTCGGATCGACAGCGGCGCGCGGGCCGGTAGAGGTGGGGCACCGCCGGCCCTCCGTGAAAGCAACCAGATGAGCGACGCGATCCGCCCGAATTCGACCCGCGCCGCCGTCCTTATCCCGTTTGCGATCGTCACCCTGATCTGGGGCTCGACCTGGCTGGTGATCCGCGATCAGCTCAATGTCGTGCCGGCGAGCTGGTCGGTCAGCTATCGCTTCCTCGTCGCGGGCGTGGCGATGGTCGTCTGGGGACTGGCGACGCGCGAGCGCTTCGTGTTCGACGCGCGCGGCTGGGCGTTCGCGGCGGCGCTGGGCGTCGCGCAGTTCGTGCTCAACTTCAATTTCGTCTATCGCGCCGAACAGCATATCACCTCGGGGCTGGTGGCGGTGGTGTTCGCGCTGCTGCTGGTGCCTAATGCCTTGTTCGCGCGGATCTTTCTGGGCCAGAAGCTGGGGCGGCAGCTCGTTCTCGGCTCGGCGATCGCGATGGCGGGGGTCGTGCTGCTGTTCATCAACGAGGCGCGCAGCGATCCGCACGGGCCGGGCGCGGCGCTGATCGGGATCGCGCTCACCTGTTGCGCGATCCTCTCCGCCTCGACCGCCAATGTGATGCAGGCGACCTCGGTGGCGACGCGCTATCCGATGATCCCGACCTTGGCGGTGGCGATGCTGATCGGGTCGGGGCTCGACGCGAGCTGGGCGTGGATCACCACCGGGCCGCCGGTGTTCGAATGGCGCTTGGGCTATGTCGCCGGCATTCTGTATCTCGGGCTGGCGGCGTCGGCCTTGTGCTTCCCGCTCTATTTTCGCGTGATCCGCGCGATCGGCCCGGCCAAGGCGGCCTATTCGAGCGTGATCGTGCCGGTCATCGCGATGATGCTGTCGACCGTGTTCGAGGGTTATCGCTGGTCGGCGCTGGCGATCGGCGGCGGGGCATTGGCCGGGGTCGGGCTGGTCATCGCGCTCACCGCGCGCAGACCGGCGCGGTAATCGGGGTAGAGCGGCGCCCAGCCGAGTTCGCGTTTCGCCTTGCCATTGGCGACGCGGCGGTTCTCGGCATAGAAGCCGCGCGCTGCCGGGCTGAGCGTGTCGAGCGGCACGACCGGCGGTGGCGGCAGGCCGATCAGCCGGGCGGCATAGGCCAGCACCTCATCCTGCCCCGCCGGCAGATCGTCGGCGAGATTATACGCCCCGGCCGGTGCGGCGAAACCGGCGAGCACCCCGCGCGCGATATCCGCGACGTGAATCCGGCTGAACACTTGTCCGGGCAGATCGACGCGATGCGCCTTGCCCGCGCGCAGCCGGTCGAGCGGCGAGCGGCCCGGGCCATAGATGCCGGGCAGGCGGAACACCCGCGCGCCGGTCGCGAGCCACGCCGCATCCGCCGCGACCCGCGCCGAACGCCGGCCGCCGCCGACCGGCGCGCTTTCGTCGACCCACGCCCCGCCGGTATCGCCATAGACCCCGGTCGATGAGAGATAGCCGAGCCAGCGTTCGCCGAGCGCGTCGCGATAATGCGCCAGCACCGGGTCCGCGCCGGCTTCGTCGGGCGGCACCGAGGAGAGGACATGCGTCGCCGCCGCGAGGCCGGCGCGCACCGCATCCGCATCATCGAAGCGGATCGTCCCGTTGCGCCCGTCGTGGGTCGTCCCCAGTGTCGGCCAGTCGCCCACCGCGGCGATCGCGCGGGCGGCATAGCCGAGACCGAAGACGAACAGCCGCGTCACGTCACTGCGCCATCGGCCCGTCGAACAGCCCGGCGAAATAATCGCCCTTGTTCCACAGCGGGCGGACATCGGCGTCGGAGATCTCGCGCGCGATGCGGTAATTCGCATCGACGAAGCGCACCGCCTGATCCCACAGGATCGGCTGGGTCAGATCGTCCGACGGACGATGATAATGTTTGCTCATGAACTCGTCGGTCGCCGCCTTGCCCGGCCCCTTCGGCCCCGGCCACAGGAACACCGCCGGGATGCCGTGGCGGACGAAATTGAAATGGTCCGAGCGCACGAAGATCGCCTCGCCCGGCATCGGATCGGGCGACAGCGAGACGCCGATCCCCGCCAGCGCCCGCCCGATCACCGGGCCGAGCGTCGAGCGGTCGCCGCCGAACGCCACCATATCCTCGAAGCGATAGGTGAGGATCGGCATGTCGAGATTGACGTCGGCAACGATCGTGCCGGTCGCGGGGAGATGCGCGGTGAAATAGTCGCTGCCGATCAGCCCCTTTTCCTCGGCAGTGAAGGCGACGAACATCACCGTGCGGCGCGGCGCGCGCTCGTGGAAGCGCTTGGCTTCTTCGATCAGGCTGGCGATGCCGATCGCATCGTCGAGCGCGCCATTGTTGATCGTATCGCCGCGCGTATCGGGCGCGGTGATGCCGATATGGTCGAGATGCGCCGAGAGCACGACAATCTCTTTCGCCAACGCGGGATCGCTGCCCGGCAGCACGCCGATGACATTGGACGAATGCGCCGCCTCGAACGCGCTCGCGGTATCGATCGCCAGCCGGCCGGGAAGCGGCTGCGCGGTATAGCGCGGCACCGGGCGTTTGGCCTCTTTGACCAGCGCTGCCCAGGCGGTGCGCGTGCCGGCGAACAATTTCGCCGCGCCGGCCTCGCTGAAGGTGGCGACGACCGGGATCGACGCATCGGCATGGCCGGTGCCGTCGGGCTCGGCCCAGGTCATGCGGGCCCGCGTGCTGCGCTCGGCGACGCGCGCGAACGGCGTGGTGCGCTCGCTGCCCGGCGCGACGAGCTGGACCACCCCGACCGCGCCGCGCGCCGCCGCGGCTTCCGCCTTGGTATCGATGCTGCCGAGATAGGCGCGCTGCTCGGCGTTGAGGTCGTGCGGCGCGCCCGGCAGCAGCGCGCCGATCTTGCCCTTTAGGTCGAGCCGCGCGAGATCGTCGGGCACGCCATTGCCGACGAAGACCACGGGCGCGTCG
>JAFKLV010000062.1 GCA_017304125.1 Sphingomonadales bacterium | reverse complement strand
GGGGGTTGGGTGTGGGTTGGTGTGGGGGATACCGTGGCGGCGGCCTCAGACCCACCCACCCCTGACCCCTCCCTTCACCAGGGAGGGGAGAAGAAGGGAGGAAGAAGGAGCTGCGAAAAACCCGGGGTTCTGCTCGCGCCCGATCCGTTCTACTAGGCCGCCGGAAGCAAGAGGTTGCATGATGGCGGACATATTGGTGCTCACCACCGGTGGCACGATCGACAAGCTCTATTTCGATGCGCTGAGCGAATATCAGATCGGCGACAGCGTGGTCGACCGGCTGCTCGCCACCGCACGGGTCAAGAAATCGTTCCGCGTCGAAGGCGTGATGCGCAAGGACAGCCTTGAGCTGGACGACGCCGATCGCGCCGCGATCGCCAAGGCGGTGGCCGCTGCGCCCGAGCGCCATATCGTCATCACCCACGGCACCGATACGATGACCGAGACCGCCAAGGCGCTCCGCCATATCGAAGGCAAGACGATCGTGCTGGTCGGCGCGCTCGCACCCGCGCGCTTCGCGGACAGCGACGCGACCTTCAACCTCGGCATGGCCTTCGCCACCGCGCAGGTCGCACCGGCGGGCGTGTGGATCGCGATGAACGGCACGGTGTTCGCCGCCGATCGCGTGCGCAAGGATCGTACCGCCAACGCCTTCGTCGCGGTGTGACCAGCGCCGACGGGCGGCTTCGCCCGATCCGCATCGTCCTGTTCCTGCTCGTCTGGGCCAGCTGCAGCTGGTTCGGATCGTGGGAGATGAACACCAACAATGCGGTGCGGCTCTACACCACGTTGGTGATGGTCGAGCGCGGCGAGGCGACGATCGACCAGTTCGATGCGGCGACCACCGACAAGGCGCAATTCGGCGAGCATATCTATCTCGACAAGGCGCCGGGGATGTCGCTGATGGCGATCCCCGCGGTCGCCGCGCTCCATGCGATATCGCCAGCGCGCAGCGGCGACTATGCGATCTTCACCTCCGCCAGCCCGTTCGCGCGCTTCATCCGCGTGCGCACCCGGCTGGCGGTCGCGACCGGCCCGGCGTTGCTCACCGCGATCGCCGCAATGCTACTGTTCGATCTGGCGCTGATGCTCACCGGCAGCCCAACAGCGGCGCTCGCCGCGGCGGTCGGTTATGGGCTCGGCACGCCGGCCTGGGCATGGTCCACCTCATTGCTTGGCCACGCGCCGGTCGCCGCCTTGTTCGTCATCGCTCTATGGGCCGGGGTCCGCGCGACGAGCGATACCGAAACGCGGCGCTGGCCCGCTTTCCTCATCGGGCTGAGCCTCGGCTGGGCGGTGGTGATCGAATACCCTGCGGTCCTCGCCGGCAGCGCGATCGCTTTATGGATGACATGGCGCGCCTGGCACCGCGCCGACCGGATCACGCTGATCGGCCTCGCCGCACTCGGCGGCATCGTCGGGCTGCTGCCGCTCGCTGCCTATAACCTGTTCGCGTTCGGGGATCCGTTCCAGCTCGGCTATGAGGGCGTGGTCGGGTTCGACGGGATGAACCACGGCCTGTTCGGCATCGGCCTGCCCGATCCGGCGGTGCTGTGGAACATCACACTCGGCCACAAGCGCGGGCTGATCTGGTTCGCACCGGCGCTGCTGCTCGGGCTGTGGGGCGTCGTCCTGCTGATCCGCGCGCGCGCTACCCGCGATATCGGCATCGTCGTCGCGGCGGTGGTGGCGATCACCCTGCTGATCAACGCCGGCTATTTCTATTGGGACGGCGGCAATTCGACCGGCCCGCGCCACTCGATCCCGCTCGTCGGGGTGCTGGCGCTCGGCATCGCCCCGGCATGGATGGCGCGCGGGCGCGGGATCGGGCGCTATCTGCCGGCCGAAGTGATCCTGCTGTCGATCGCCATCAATGCCTGTATGGCTGCGACGGATATTTACGGCAGCCCGATAGTTTCGTTCCAATTGCGCGACGTGGTGCTGGTGCCGTTCGTCAACGGTCATTTGCGCACCTTTGCCAGCGACTGGATGAAATGGTCGCCGGGCGCCGGGTTCATCCTATGGGAAACTCTTGCGCTGCCTGCACTATTTTGGCTTACACTGGCGGCGCGGCGCATTGGCAGGCTGGATGCCGAAATGACAAAAGCGTAATGCAGAGACCACTGCACCTGTGCACGGGCTTGCTATAGCGGCGGGCACGCGCGCAGCACGAAGGCGCGATCCGGGAACGATAACGTGAATACTCCGATCTTCTACGATCCCAGCGGTCGGCGCGGCACAAGGGCGCGACGCTCCGTCGCGATTCTGATCGCGCTGATCGTGCTGGTGGCGATCGCCTTCGCCACCACGCTCGTCGCGGTCCCCTCCGGACCGGGGCTGCCGCTGCCATTCACGCATCGTCAGGCGCAACCGTTCAATCCGAAAGCGACGCCGAGCGGCCGGGCCTCGTCGCGCTGGCTGCCGCATATCGCGCGCTATGCGCGGCCGACCAAGGGCACCGGCGGCAAGCCGGTGACGATCGGCTTCTACGCCCCCAGCTTCGACGGCGGGATCACCTCGCTCCAACGCAATATCAACGCGCTCGACTGGGTGGTGCCGGCGATCCTGACCAGCGACGCCAATGGCAATATCTATCAGGCGCCCGCGCCGCGGCTGGCGCAGGTGCTCGCCTCCGCGCGGCGCCCGCCGAAGCTGTTGCCGATGGTGCAGAACATCATCAACCAGCAATGGGACGGCAAAGGCGTCGCGACGATGCTGCGCAGCCCGGCGCGGCGCAAGGCGCTGATCGACAAGCTCGTGGCGACCGCCGCCAACGTCCGCGCCTCGGGGCTGGTGATGGACTATGAGAGCCTGCCGGCGGATGCGCTGCCGGCCTATATCTCGTTCCTCGACCAGCTCAACAAGGCGCTGCCCAAGAGCGCGACGCTCGCCGTCACCGTACCGGCGGGCGAGCCCGAATGGCACCTCGCGAGCTTCGCGCGGGTGGCCGACAACGTCATCCTGATGGCCTATGACGAGCATTGGCAGAGCGGCTCGGCCGGTCCGATCGCCTCGCAACCGTGGTTCGTCCAGGTGGTGGAGGACGCGCTCCATCAGGTCGGGCATGAGAAGCTGATCGTCGCGCTCGGCAGCTATGGCTATGACTGGCATGACGGCAGCGCCGACACGATGGCGGTCGAGGAAGCATGGCTCGCCGCGCGCGACAGTCAGGCACCGATCACCTTCGACCCCGCCAGCGGCAACGCCGGCTTCGCGTATAACGAATCCAATAGCCAGCATCAGATCTGGATGCTCGATGCGGCGACGAGCTGGAACCAGTTCGTCGTGCTGCGCAAGCTGGGCATCGCCAATATCGCAATGTGGCGGCTTGGCACCGAGGATCCCGGGTTCTGGAATGCGCTCGCCGCCTTCCGCACCACCTTGCCCAACAAGGTGCCGGTGCTCAGCCGGATCCAGTCCTTCCTCAACGTCGACGTCGAGGGATCGGGCGAAATCCTGCGTATCACCTCCTCGCCGACCGAGGGCGTGCGGCACGTCAAATTCGACAAGGATGCGGTGATCCGGCGCGAGAATTATGTCTCGCTCCCCACGCCTTATGTCGTGCAGCGCGCGGGCGCGGTGCCCAAGAAGATCGCGCTGACCTTCGACGACGGGCCTGACGCGGACTGGACGCCGAAGATCCTCGACATCCTCGAGCGCGAACATGTCCCCGCGACCTTCTTCGTGATCGGCGAGAATGCGCTGCAGCACCCGCAATTGCTGCGCCGGATCGTCGCCGACGGGTCGGAGATCGGCAACCATACCTATACCCACCCCAATCTCGCGCTGAGCAACGACCGCACGGTCAATCTCGAGCTCAACACCACGCAGCGGCTGGTGCAGGCCTATACCGGGCGGTCGATGACCCTGTTCCGCGCGCCCTATTTCGGCGACGCCGAGCCGACCACCGCGGACGAACTCGGCCCGGCGCTGATCGCGCAACAGCACGGCTATACGGTTGTCGGGCTCCACGTCGATCCCAACGACTGGCAGCGGCCGGGCACCGACGAGATCGTGCGCCAGGTGCTCCAGCAGGTCGATGACCAGACCCCGGATCGTTCGACCAATGTCGTGCTGCTCCACGACGGCGGCGGCAATCGCGAACAGACGATCGAGGCATTGCCGCAGATCATCGCCGGGCTGCGCGCGCGCGGCTACAGCTTCGTCACCGCATCGGGGCTGGTCAACATCCCGCAATCGGTGGCGATGCCCGAGGTGACCGGGCGCGATCTGCTCGCGGTGCGGACCGACGTCGGCATCTTCATCGCGCTGGCGCTCGCCTCGGCGGCGTTGTCGTGGCTCTTCTATGTCGCGATCGCGCTGGGCATCGCGCGCGCGGTGCTGATGGCCGGGCTCGCCTGGCTGCAGACGCGCCGGCGCCGCGCCGTGCCGCCCGATTTCCACCCCGCCGTCTCGGTGATCATCCCGGCCTATAATGAGGAGCGCGTGATCGTCTCCTCGGTGCGTCGCGTGCTGGCCAGCGACTATCCGGGGCTCGAGGTGATCGTCGTCGACGACGGGTCGAAGGACCGCACCAGCGCTTTGGTATCCGAGGCATTCGCCGACGATCCGCGCGTCACGCTGATGACCCTCGTCAACGGCGGCAAGGCGGCCGCGCTCAATCGCGCGCTGGCGCAGGCGAGCGGCGAAGTGGTGATCGCGCTCGACGCCGATACCCAGTTCGAGCCCGAAACGATTGCGCGCCTCACCCGCTGGTTCGCCGATCCGGCGATCGGCGCGGTGGCGGGCGACGCGCGGGTCGGCAACCGCGTCAACCTCGTCACCCGCTGGCAGGCGATCGAATATATCACCGCGCAGAATCTGGAGCGCCGCGCGCTTGCCGGGTTCGATGCGATGACGGTGGTGCCGGGGGCGGTCGGCGCGTGGCGCCGTGCTGCGCTCGAATCGGTCGGCGGCTATCCCGAGAATACGCTGGCCGAGGATCAGGATCTGACGATCGCGATCCAGCGCGCCGGGTGGCGCGTGTCCTATGACCCGCGCGCCGTGGCATGGACCGAGGCGCCCGAAACCTTCCGCGCGCTCGCCAAGCAGCGCTATCGCTGGGCGTTCGGCACGCTGCAATGCCTGTGGAAGCATCGCCGGGTGATGGTCAGCGGCAAGCCCGCGGGGCTCGCGCATGTCGGGCTGCCGCAGGCATGGCTGTTCCAGATCGCCTTTGCCGCGATTTCCCCGCTGATCGATCTGGCGCTGATCGTCTCGATCATCGGCACGATCATGCGCGTCTCGCAGCACGGCTGGGCGCAGACCAGCGGCGATGTCGGGAAGATGGGGATCTACTGGCTGAGCTTTACCACGATCGACGTGATCTGCGGCTGGATCGCCTATCGCCTCGACGGGCGGAAGGTGCGCTATCCCGCCTTCCTGCTCGTCGCGCAACGGCTGGTCTATCGCCAGATCATGTATTGGGTTGTGCTGCGCGCGATCAGCTCCGCGATCGGCGGGTGGGTGGTCGGCTGGGGCAAATTGGAACGCTCCGGGCGGGTGCAGGCGGCTTAGGCCGCCCGCACTAAACACCAAAGTTCACGAAGTTCACACGAGTGACGTGCGGCGTCGGCCGCGCCAAATTCGGCTATAGTCTAACAAAATCAATAAGATCACCCGCCTCCGCTCCCGCGAAGGATGATCGCGGAGCGGCTAGCGCACCAGCGTCATCGTCGCGGTGAGGCCGGGGTCATTGTCACCCAAGGTCAGCCGGCCGCCGTGAAGATGCGCCACCGCGGCGACCAGCGACAGGCCCAGCCCCGCCCCGCCCTCGTGCCGCGCCGCATCGAGCCGACCGAAGCGTTTCAGCGCATTCTCGCGCGCTTCGGGGGGAATGCCGGGGCCGTGATCGGCGACGGTGATCGCCACCTCGCGCGGGGTCGCGGCGGCGGAGAGCGTCACATTGCCCGCACCATATTTCAGCGCATTGTCGACAAGGTTGGCGAGCGCCTGCCCCAGCATCTCGCGATTGGCGTGGATCATGATCGGCCCCTCGACATGGGTCGTCACATTCATCCCGCGATCCTCCGCGAGCGGGCCGAACATGTCGGCGAGATCGGCCAGCGTCGCGGCGACATCCATATCCCCGAACGCCTCGCGCCCCAGCCCGGCCTCGGCACGGGTGATGCGCAGCGCCGTATCGAGCATCGTCAGCAGCCGCTCGCCCTCGTCCATCGCGCGCAGGATCAACGCGCGCCCGGCCTCGTCCGGCGCGGCAGCGAGCGCGCGCTCCAGCGTCGCGCGCAGCCGGGTGAGCGGCGCGCGCAGATCGTGCGCCAGCCCGTCGGTCGCCACCTTGAGTTCGCCGACCAGCGCGGCAATGCGATCGAGCATCGCATTGACCGCCAGCGCCAGCGATTCGAACGCGTCACTCCCGCCACGCAGCGGCACACGGCGCGACAGATCGCCCGCCGCAACCGCATCCGCGGTCGCAACCGTGCGTCCCAGCCGTCGCTCGATCATCCGCGCGGCGAACACGCCCGCCATGCTGGCGAAAACCAGCGCGAGCGCCATCGCCAGCAGCATCGCCTCCTCCATCGCGCGCGCGAAGCGCAATTCGCTCTCGATGACGTGCCCGGTCAGCAGCCGCGCGCCATTCGGCAGGCGGGTCGCGACGACCCGCATCCGCTCCGAGAGATCGCGGTCGATGCGGAAAATCTCGATCGTCTGCGGCTCGCCCCCGGCGATCACGGTCGGCGGCCAGTCGGCGACATTGCCGGCGAGGAAACGCCCGTCGCGATCGACCAGCAGCAACACCATCTGCGGCCCGCGCCCGCGGATCAGCCGCGTCACCGCCGCCTGAGTCGCGCCAATCCCGCCACGCCGATAGCTATCGATCAGATTGTGCCGCACATGCTCGGCCGCACGCCCGGCGGCAGCGGTGATCTGCCCACGCGTGATCTCACGCACGGTCAGCAACACAATCCCCGCGCCGGCGAGTTGCAATCCGAAAACGAGCGCGGCGAAACGCAGCGTCGTCGAGCGGGGCAATCGCAGCCTTATCGCTCGACGCCCAGCTTATAGCCTGCGCCGCGCACCGTATGCAGCAGCGGCCGTGCGAAGCCCTCGTCGATCTTCTTGCGCAAACGGCTGATATGCACGTCGGTCACGTTCGTACCGGGATCGAAATGATAATCCCACACGCCCTCGAGCAGCATAGTGCGCGTCACCACCTGTTCGACGTGGCGCAGCAGATATTCGAGCAGGCGAAATTCGCGCGGCTGGAGTTCGATCGGCTTGCCGGCGCGCTTCACGCGATGCGCGAGCAGATCCATCTCCAGATCATCGCAGATCAGCTTGGTCTCCGGCGCATTGCCGGTCGCCTGCCCGCGCCGCACCAGCAGCCGCACGCGCGCGAGCAATTCGGCGAATACGAACGGCTTGGTGAGATAATCGTCCGAGCCCGAGGTGAGCCCGGCGACGCGATCTTCCGGGGTGCTCATCGCGGAAAGGATCAGCACCGGGGTCGTCACCCCCGCCGCGCGGATCGCGGCGAGCGCGGCCATGCCGTCCAGCCCCGGCAGCATCCGATCGAGGATGATGCAATCATATCCGCCGTCGGTGGCCTGGAACAGGCCATCACGCCCGTTGTCGACACGATCGACGACGAAGCCAGCCTCGCTCAGCCCGTTGGAGATATAATCGGCGGTCGAATCGTCATCTTCGACCAATAGGATCTTGCTCAAATCGCGCCTCCCGGCGCCTCCATAGGGCCCAGACCCATAAGCGGCAACGGTCTGGACGGAGCGGATTTTGGCGCCAGGCCAGGAGCAAGGAGGGAGCGATGCTTTTGCATCGTGACCGACGCGCGACGCCGCATGGCACCAAAAGACGCCCGCCCCGCAGGGATCGCCCGGAGAAA
>JAFKLV010000061.1:8062-10567 GCA_017304125.1 Sphingomonadales bacterium | reverse complement strand
CCGAGCGTGGAGATCGTCGACAACAGGGATAGCCAGCGCGTCACCTGATATTCGATCCGGGTCGCGGAATAGCCCTGCCCGTCGGTGATGATCTCCGCGTAGAGCTTGCGTGTCACATATTTACCTGCGGCGATCGAGGTTTGCTGCCCGGTCTGCGGATCGGCCGGCAGGATGCGCAGCCGATCGAGCCCCGCCGCGCGGCGCACGACATTGATCGGGTTGAGCCCGCCGCTGCCATCCTTGAGCGCCGCCACCGCCGCCGCGAGTTGCAACGCCTCGGGCGCGGAGAGGTTGGTGATCGAGGTGCCGAACAGCAATCGCGAGAGCAATTCGTCCTGCGGCAGCGCCGGCACGCTGGTGAAGGCGATCTCGGGCTTGAGTGCCACCCCGGTCACGCGGATCGTTGCGTTGAGATTGGTCGAATCCGCATTGGCCTCGATATCGAGCGCGGGATTGGCCGGCACCTCGCCGCCGAAGCGGATCACCCCGCGCGACAGCTGGAACTCGCGCCCGGCGAACTCGTAATTGCCGCGCACCAGATCGGCGCGCCCGGTGATCGCCGGATTGTCCGGCGCGCCGCCGATCTTCAGGTCGGCCGACCATTCGCTGCTGAGGCCGAGCCCGCTGACGCTGAGCTGGTTCGGCGCGCGCGCGTGGACGTCGAGCCGCCACGGCGTCGCGCGCGCTTCCTCTTCCTCGCCGCCATTGGGTAGATTGATCTCGCGCACCTTGAGCGGCGGCACCGCGCTCGCCGCGGTGGCCTGCCCAAGCCGGTAGCGGCTACGATCGAGCGTCACGTCGCCCGAGATCAGCCCGCCCGATCCGCCCGAGCGCAATCTCAGCGGCCCGGAGACGGTCGCGCCGATATCGTCGCGGTTGATCAGCACCGCATGGCTGGCCTGTAGCGACAGATCGAGCCCGATCCCCGCCTCGGCCGAGAAATCGAACTGCCCGGTGCCGGTGACGCGCCCGCCCTTGCCGGCATCGGCGGCGAATTGCCCGATCTGGAGCTTCGACCCCTGAAACACCCCAGATGCCTGCACATTGGTCAGCACCGTGCCCGTCGTCGCGCTTTCGATCCGCGCCCCGTCGGCGCGGAACATGCCGCGGATCGACGGGTCCGAAACGCGCCCGGTCACATCGGCGCCGATCGCCACCGGGCCGGACAGTGCCAGCATCTCCGCGCCGGTCAGCCGCCACAAGGTGTCAGCCGGGCCGTTGTAGCGCAATTGCGCGAACAGCCCCGCCCCCATCAGCCGCTCGGCGATATCGCCCTGCCCCAGCGGCGACAGCAATGCCTGCGCGCGCCCGATCGTCTGCCCGCCCGACGATGCCACCGCGCGGATCCCGGCGCGATCGGCGGACAGCACGCCGGCGATCCCGATATCGATCGGCCGCGACGAGGCGAGCAGCCCGGAGCGGGTCAGCCCGCGCACCGTCATGTCGACGCGCCCGGTCGGCGCGCCGCCGTCGCGCGACTGATAGCTCAGCGTCCCCGATGCGCTGCCGCCCAGCCCCAGCCCCGGATAAGCGATATCGAGGATCGACAAGGGCATCTTGGTGACGGTCGCATCGAGCGCGGCCGATGCGTCGCCAAACATCCCGGAGAGCTTCGCCTCGCCGCCGGAGAAGGTCAGCAGAGTCGGCGCGAGCCGCCAGCTATCGCCGTCGCGGGTGATCACCGCCGGTTCGGCGAGCTTGATCGGGCGGCGGTCGATATTGCCTTCCGCGGTGACGCGATAGCTGTCGGGAGTCACCGCGATCACGCTCTGGATCGCATAGCTGCGCCCGCGCGTGCCGGCGATCTGCGCGCGGATCTCGCCGCTGTCGCCGTTGAGCTTCGCGCTGCCGGCGAACCGCGCGATCGACAGCGTGCCGCGCGCCAGCCCGGCGCCCTTCGCGCTCGCCTCGATCGCGGCGCCGGCGGGATCGAGCAACGCGACGAGATCGACATGCGCCTGCCGCACCGTCATGCGATTGCCGAGCCGCGCATGATCCGCGTCGAGATACGCCTCGATCCGCTGCACCTCGCCCACCGGGCGGAACAGCAATTCGCCCGACAGCCCGCCGCCGGCCAGCGCCAGCCGCCCGGCGAACCCGCCGGTGACGATATCGAGCGTGCCGGTCGCACGCGTGCCGCTGACGTCGAGCCGCGCGAAGGCGATCTGCGCCGTGGCGTTCGACGGCAACAGGATATCCCCCGCCGCCTCGAACGGCCCGAGCCGGGACGCGCCCGTCGCGGTGAACGCGAACCCGCCCGCATTGGGCGCGAGATGCGCGCGCACATCGGCCAGCCCCATCGCCGCATTGGGCGCGGCGAGCACCAGATCGATCGTCGGCCGGTCGATCTGCCCGTCGAGCTTGAGCGTCAGCGCGCCATAGGTCGATTGCTGTCCGCGCCCCTCGAAATGGAAGCTGCCGTCGCGGCGGCGCAGGCCGGTGCCGGCCAGCCGGATCGCCGGGCCGGTGAGGACGAGGTTGGTGAAATGCATCACCCCGTCGGGG
>JAFKLV010000061.1:0-7933 GCA_017304125.1 Sphingomonadales bacterium | reverse complement strand
GGGGGTGCGCTCGAGCGTGGTGGCGATGCGCGGCAGGCCGCCGGCAAGGCTGCGGAAGAAGGCATTATCGAGCCTGACGACCCGCGCTGCGCCCTGCCCGATGACGCGCGTGCCGTGCCCGCCCGGCCCCGGCACGACGCGCAAGGTGGAGGTCACGTCGACCACCCCGAGCCCGGGGATCAGATAACGGCCAAGCGCGCCGTTGATGCCGAGCTGATAATCCCCGGTGGCAAGATCGAGCGTCAGATTGACGCGTCCGGTCAATTTGTCCGACTTCACGCGGAGATCGTCGCCAGTGACCAGCCGGCTGGTGATGCGCAGCACGCCGTCGACCGTCAGGTTGCGCAATATGCCCCCCGCGACATCGCCGACGCCGGTGACGCGCGCCGCGGTGAAGTGCACCGGCAGCACGATCGGCGATTTGGACAGCCGCCCCTTGCCCGCCGCCCACGCCTGCTCGAACCCGGTGTCGTCGAAGGCGAAGCGCGGCGCGCTCAGCCGGAAATCGAAGGCGGCGGTGGCGAAGGCACCGTCGAGGATCGCGCGAAGCTCGACATCGCGCCCGGTCATATTGGGGAACAACGCCGCCGGCTTGAGCAGCCGCGCGCGGATGCGGACATTGCGGAAGGCATTCGCCCCGAGGTCGATCGTCCCGGTCGTCTCCACCGCCAGCGCCGCCGAGCGCAGATCGAGATTGCCCGCCAGCCGCCGGTTGGCGAGCGTCGCCGCGCCGTTGACCGTCACGCGCGGCGTGGTCAGCCGCGCGAGCTTGCCGCCGGACACCGCCGCGGGGTCGAGATCGCCGCTCAGCGTATAGCGCCCGCGCCGGTTGCCGAGCGCGAGATCGATCACCCGCGTGTCCCCGGCGGTAGCGCGCGCATGGCCGTCCCAGCGCGCCCAGCTCCCCACGCCGCCGACGTCGAGCCGCAGCGGCCTGGCGATGCCGGTCAGCCGCGCAAGCACCCCGTCCTTCGTCGCCCGCGCGCGCACCGCAATATCGAAGCGATCGCGATCCGGCTCGGCATCGATGCGCAGCCGCAAGGTATCGCTGCCCTGCACCATCGCCGTCAGATCGACCAGCGCGCGACCGGCGTGGATATCGGCCGTTCCGCGCACCCGGCCATAGCGCAGCACCCCGGTGACGCGGCGATCGACAATCAGCCGGTCGACGGTGAGCCGCCCGATGCGGATATCGAAATCGGGCAGCAGCGGCCCGGTATTGGCGCTCGGCCGGGTGCGCGGCCATTTGGCGAAGGTCGCGACGGGGATATCGAGCGCTTCGATGTCGAGCTTGTTGGCGAACCAGCGCAGCGGCGCCCAGTCGAGCTTCGCGACCGGCGCCGAAAACACCAGCCCGTCGAGATCATAGACGCGCAGGTCGCGCAACGTCGCGCGGCTGTAGAGCGAACCATCGATCCGCCCGACCGAGAAGCGCAGCCCGCTCGGCGTGCGCACATCGGCGATGCGATCGGCGACCCAGCGATGCCCGATATCGGTATCGACCACCAGCACCGCCGCGGCGAAGATCGCCAGCACCGCCGCGGCCAGCCCGGCGATCCATTTCGCCACGCGCTTCAAAAGGCCTGCCCCAGCGAGACATAGACGGCGAGGCGGGAATCGCCCTTTTGCGGGTTGATCGGGGTGCCGACGTCGAGGCGGATCGGGCCGAAATTGGAATAATAACGCACGCCCAGCCCCGCGCCATAGCGCAGCGCGGTGAAGCGGGGCAGCGGCGACGTGTAGATATTGCCGCCGTCGAAGAACGGCACGATGCCGAAATTGCCCCACACCTTGAAGCGCGTCTCGATCGAGAATTCGGTCAGGCTGCGCCCGCCGATCGGATCGTTATTGGGGTCGCGCGGCCCGATCGCCTGATAGCCATAGCCGCGCACCGAGGCGCCGCCGCCGGCGTAGAAGCGCCGCGACGGTGCGATCGCATCGCGCGGCGCACCGACGATCGTCCCCAGCCGCACGCGCCCCGCCAGCACGATGCGATCGCTGAGCGGGGTATAAGCGCTGGCGTCGATCTGCGTCCGCGCATAGGCAAAGGCCTGGCCGAGCAGCGACAATTCCGGGCTGAGCCGCCCGCCGAGCCGGAAACCGCGGGTCGGATTGAGCAGATCGTCCGATCCGTCATAGGTCAGCGACAATGGCAATGCGGCGATATAATAGGTCTGCCGGCGCGGCTGGCCGGTCGCGGCGATCACGTCGCGCTCGTCGGAACGGACCAGTTCCGCGCCCAATGACCACACCCACGCTTTCTGGAAGAAGATATTGGTCTGCCGCTCGAGCGACCCCGACAGCGAGAAGGTGTTGGCGGTATAGGCCAGCCGCTGGGTGTGCGAGGCCGAGACCTGCGCGGTCAGCACGCGATCGCGCCCCTCGAAATTGTTACGGCGATAGGTGATCTGCGCGAGCTGTTCCTGCGTGCCGAGCACCCCGCGCAGGGTGATCGCGCCTTCGGGTGGGAAGAAGTTGCGATTGGTCCAGCTCACCTCGGCGCGCGCGCCTTCGCCGGTGCCATAGCCCAATTCGCCCGCGATCGTCCGCGGCGGCGCCGGCTGGAGCGTGACATCGATATCGACGATATCGGGGGCTGCGCCGGGCACCGGCTTGACCGTCGCGCTGGACACCAGCCCGGTCTGGATCAGCGCGCGGCGCAGATCGTCGAGCGACGGCGCGTAATAGGGTTTGCCCGGCGCGAAGCGCGCGATTTCCTGGACATGTTTCGCGTCGAACACATGATTGTTGGCGTTGACGCGGATCTCGCCGAAGCGCCGCACCCGGCCGGGATCGATCGTCAGATCCAGCACCGCATCCTTCGCCGCGCGATCGACCGTTACCTGCGGCTCGCCGATCGTCGCGAAGGGGAAACCCTGCTTGCCGACCTCCTCGATCAGCCGCGCCTGCCCGGCGGCGATCGTATCGGCATTGACCGGATCATTGGGCTTCACCCCGAAGGCATCGGTCAGCGCCTTGGCCTTGTCCCCCGCCGTGGCGACGCCGTCGATCGTCACCCCGGTCAGGCGATAGATTTGCCCCGGATCGGCGACGAGCACGACCACCGGCTTGCCCGCCTCGGTCTCGACGCGGGTGCGCACCCGCGCATCATAATAGCCCTCGGCGCGCAGCAAGGTGACGAGCAAGGTCGAATCCTCGCGCGCGCGGCGATCGAGCTGTGCGGCATTGGCCGGCTCGCCATCATGCTGGTCGAGCACCGACAATTCGGCGAAACGCTGGCGCAGCAACGGGGTCGCCACCGCGTCGATCCCGTCGATGCGATAGCGATAGCGCGTCTCGGCATTGACGTCGGTTTGCGCGCTATCATTGTCCGGCGGCAGCTTCGACAGATCGGGCCAGGCGACGCCGATATCGGGCATCGGCGCGAGCGGGGCATTGGGATCGAGCATATCCCCGCCCGGCGGCGCGGGCGGCGGCGCAGTCTGCGGCTGGGGCGCGGGCGCGACGGTTGGTTGCTGTGCCGCGACAGGCGGCACGGCGAGGGTCGCGACCAATAATGCGGCGCCTCGCCGGATCATCCCGCCGTGATAGCGTGACGAGGCGATTAACGAAATGGGGCAGCAGTCAGCGCCGTAAAATGCCGTAAAACGGCCGTTTCCCGGCGGCGTCGCTCAGTGAATCGTGCCGATCGCGTGCTCGCTGCTGAGCCACCCCAGCAGCCGCTCGATCTGCCGCCAGTGGCAGAAATGCAGGTGGTTGCCGATATCACGGCTGCGATCGGCGCGGGTCGCCGCCTCGTCCTCGGCGGCGTCGCCAAAGGCACGGATCAGCATTTCGGCATCGGCGAGCGCGGCACGGCCGGCGACATAGGGAGGGCGAGGCATGGAAATGTCGTAATAGCGGCAAGGTGCCTAAGAGCCGGTTCGGGAATTAGGTTTCCAAAGCGTTGCCACGTGCGCAACCGCCGCTGGCGTCGCAGCCCGAGGCGTGGCAAGGCGCGCGGCGATGCCTGACCAGCCCTCCAAGCCTTCCGCCGCCGGCGGCTTCCTCATCGCAGCCGGCGTGCTGGGCGGCGCGATCCTCGGCTTCGTCGCCGGCCAGCCGACGATCGGCGTGCTGATCGGGCTGACGCTGACCGTCGGGATTTCGCTCGCCATGTGGTGGCGCGAGCGCGGCTGACGACCGCCCGGCGCCGCAAACGCCGCTGACGGCCGGTTTATAACCGGCGTCTATGCCGCGCCGCACGCTTGCGATCGGTCCACGCCTTCCCTTCTGCGGCGCCCCACTGCACTGTCACCCGCGTTTACTCGAATGACCCGCCGACTCCCCCGATCGGCGCGACCGTTCTGACGGTCATCGCATCGGCCGTCCCACCGGCCCCTCGTGCGGAACAACCGACGAGATAACAGAGGGGGAATATAGATGACCAAAGCGATGATGAGCGCGTCGCCGCTCGCGGTGGCGGCTGCCATGTTGTGGAGCCACGCCGCGGCGGCGCAGCAGGCGCAGATCGCACCGCCGGATGCCACCGCCGAAGAGATCGTCGTCACCGGATCGCGCATCGCGCGCAGCGGCTATCAGGCGCCGACCCCGCTGACCGTCCTGTCGACCGCGGACATCAACGCCGCCGCGCCCGCCAATGTCGCCGATTTCGTCAACCGCATCCCGTCGGTCGTCGGCAGTTCTACCCCGGCCAATTCGCAGCTCAACATGAGCGAGGGCACGTTCGGGGTGAATTCGATCAACCTGCGCCGGCTCGGCGCGAACCGCACCCTGGTGCTGCTCGACGGGCAGCGCTCGGTCGGATCGACCGTCACCGGGCTGGTCGACGTCAACACCTTTCCGCAGGGGCTGATCAAAAGCGTCGAGGTGGTGACCGGCGGCGCCTCGGCGGCTTACGGCTCCGACGCGGTGACGGGGGTGGTCAATTTCATCCTCGACAAACAATTCACCGGGCTGAAGGGCAATGCCGAATATGGCCTCTCCACTTATGGCGATGCGCCCAATTACCGCCTCGGGCTGACCGCCGGCACGTCGTTCGCGGAAGGGCGCGGGCATATCGTGCTGAGCGGCGAAATCGCGATCAAGGAAGGGCTGAACGGCGTTCCGCGCAAGTGGAACGAGAACGGCTGGTATGTCATCGACAACCCCGATTATGCCGCGGGCAACGGCAAGCCCCAGCGGCTGCTCGCCAGCGGCATCGGGCTGAGCACCGGCACCCCCGGCGGGCTGATCACCGATACCGCGCTCAAGGGCATTTATTTCGACGTCGGCGGCGCGGTTCGCCGGTTCAATTACGGCGCGGTGAGCGGCCCGTGGATGGTCGGCGGCGACTGGCAATATACCCAGGTCAACGACAATCAGTCGCTCGATCCGGCGCAGAACCGCAAGAATGTGTTCGGCCGGCTGAGCTACGAGATCGCGCCGTGGTTCAATCTCTTCGCGCAGGGCAGCTATGCGCGGTCGCTCGATCGCGGCCAGCTCGGCATCCAGCGCAATCTCGGCAATGTCACGATCCGGGCGGACAACCCCTATCTTCCGGCGAGCGTGCTGGCCGATATGCAGCGTCTCGGCATCACCTCCTTCAAGCTCGGCACGACCAATGCCGATCTGCCGATCCGCACCAATGAAGTGCTCCGCAAGGTGCAGCGCTATGTCGTCGGCGCGGACGGCGCATTCCCGCTGTTCGGCCGCACCGCGCGATGGGATGCTTATTATCAGAAAGGCATCGCCGATACGCGCGAGGCCGGGATCGGCATCAGCAACAATGCGCGGCTCACGCTGGCGACCGACGCGGTGCGCGAGCCGGCCGGCAATGCGCTCGGCGTCGCGGCGGGAACGATCGTCTGCCGTTCCACGCTCACCGCGCCCGGCAATGGCTGCATCCCATTCAACCGGCTCGGGATCGGGGTGGCGGATCCGGCGGCGGTGGCCTGGGTGACGGGCAACCCCTATCGCAACCAGCGTTTCCAGCAGGACGTGTTCGCCGCCAATCTGTCGTTCGATGCGGTCACGCTGCCGGCCGGCGCCATATCGGTCGCGCTGGGTGGCGAGCATCGCCGCGAACAGGTGACGGGGGAAGTCGAGGCGCAATATCAGACCGGCTGGTTCACCGGCAATTATCGCCCGACCAACGGCCGCTACAATGTGACCGAGGGTTATCTCGAACTGCTCGTCCCGATCATCAAGGGGCTGGACGTCAACGGCGCGGTGCGCGCGACCGATTACAGCACCTCGGGCTATGTCACGACATGGAAGGCCGGGGTCACCTTCGACCCCATCCCCGGCTTGCGCCTGCGTGCCACGCGATCGCGCGATATCCGCGCGCCCAATCTCGGCGAACTGTTCGCCAGCGGGACGACGCGCATCAACGAACTGATCGATTCATCGCAGAACAATGCCTCGGTCCCCTTCGCCGGAACAACCCGCGGCAATCCTAACCTCAAGCCCGAAAAGGCGGATCAATGGGGTGTGGGCGTGGTGCTGCAGCCGCATTTCCTGCCGAATTTCGCGCTGTCGGTCGATTATTACGACATCAAGATCAACGGCGCGATCGGGTCGGTCGACGCGCAGACGATCGTCGATCGCTGCAACGAGGGGGTTCAGGCATTTTGCGCGGCGGTGGCGCGCGGCCCCAATAGCTTCAGCAACAACCTTCAGGTGTTCGAAAGCCCGTTCAACTTCGCGACGCAGCGCGCGCAGGGCATCGATTTCGAGACCTCCTGGCGCGTCGCGCTCGGCACGGGCAATCTGACGCTGCGCGGCATGGCGACTTATTATATCAAGAATCTCGCCAACAACGGCATCGACGCGCCCGTCGACAGCGCCGGATCGAACGCTTCGGACGGCACGCCGAGCTGGATCTATCGCGCCACCGCGACCTACGCCAACGGCCCGCTCACGCTCAACCTGATCGGCCGCGGCATCAGCGCCGGGGTCTATGATACGAGCTTCGTCGAATGCACCAGCGGATGCCCGGCGTCGACCGTGACCAACCGGACGATCAACGACAACCGGATCGGCGGCGCCTTTTACATCGACGCCACCGCCGCGCATGATTTCACGCTCGGCAAGGCGACGATGCAATTGTTCTTCAACATCACCAACCTGTTCGACAAGGACCCGCCGGTCGTCGGCTATGGCCCCGGCGGCAGCGCTTATGCGATCCCCTCGACCAATCAGTCATTCTACGATCTGCTCGGCCGGACCTTCAGGGTCGGGGTGCGCTTCAAGATGTGAGGCGCGCGGGCGGTCACGCCAGCCCGCGCAGCAATAACTTCACCCGCCCGATCACTGCGATCGCCGCCACCGGCGCAGCGATCGCGGGATAGGCGGGATTGTCGCTGGCGATCGTCAGCGTGTCCCCGCTGCGCGCGACGCGCTTGACCAGCAGATCGCCGTCGCGGCGCAGCACGAAGATCGCACCGGTGCGCCCGACCCGGCGGTCATCGCGATCGACCACCAGCCGGTCGCCGTCGAAGATCGTCGGCATCATCGAATCGCCGCGCGCGGTGATCACCGAAGCCTGCCGCGCCGCGACCCCCGCCGCGGTCAGCGTGTCCGTCGCTAGGCGCAGCGGGCGCAACTGCCGTTCCGCCCCCGCATCCGCACCGGCACCCGCCGCCGCCTCGACCGCCAGCCACGGCAGCGCGACCGTCGCGCCCTCGCCCGCCGGGCCGCCGAGCATCTGATCCTCGACCCCGAAGAACGCCGCCAGCGTGTGCCGGTCATCCTCCGCCAGCCGGCGCGGCGAACCGCGCCCGACGAATTGCTGGAGATAGGCGACATTGCGCCCGAGCATCGCGGACAGCGCGGCAAGGCTGACGCCGCGCACCTCGGCCAGCCGCACCAATGCCCTACGGGGGTCTTCCGCCATGCCGCATCTTAGGCGCAGGAAATTTCCTGGACAAGTTGGAAATCTTGTCGGAACAAATAGCGAACATCTGGGAATCGGGAGGCGAGTCGTCATGTC
>JAFKLV010000060.1 GCA_017304125.1 Sphingomonadales bacterium | reverse complement strand
CGGCGGTGCGGCTCGATCCCACGGCGATGCTCGTGCGCGACGGCGCGGTGACCACCGCCGGCGCCTTCACCGCTTATGCCGATCTGGCGCTGGCGATCGTCGCCGAACAGGCCGGCGCGGCGATCGCGCGCGCGGTGGCGCGGTTCAGCCTGATCAACACCGCGCGATCGAGCCAGGCACCGTTCTTCGACAAGGAGATGATGCGACGCCCCGCGGCGCCCTTTGCGCGCGAGGTGGAGCATTGGCTCGCGGCGCATATCGCGAACCGCTACAGCCTCGATGCCGCGGCCGCCGCGTTCGGTGTGTCGAGCCGCACCTTCCTGCGCCGCGTGAAAGCGGCGACCGGCCGGACGCCGCTGGCCTTGCTGCAGGAGATCAGGCTCGATCAGGCGAAGCGGTTGCTCGAAACCACCGACCTCGCGATCGCCGAGATTGCCGCACGGGTCGGCTATCAGGATGTGCCGAGCTTCCATCGATTGGTCCAGCGGACGGTGGCGCTCGCCCCGGCGGCCTATCGCCGGGCGTTCCGCCAGTCTGGCGATATCGGATAAAGATTTGTCGTTGTCGCCACGATCGGCGGCGATGCCGATCGGCTAAACCTGGTTCCGGTCGAAATGGCTGGAGCAGGAAGCATGTCTTTGTCGCAACAGGTCGACGGGCTGATCGAGATGGTCGAGCGCGGCGAATTTATCGAGGCGTTCCCACGTTTCTACGCGGTCGATGCGGAGATGCAGGAGAATGACAATCCGCCGCGGGTCGGCATCGACGCGCTGATCGCCAACGAACGGATGATGCTCGCCGCCTTTCCACAGGTGCAGGCGCGCGCGCTGAGCCGCTTCGTCAGCGGCGATCAGGCGGTGATTCGCTGGACGTTCGAATTCGTCGCCCCTCATGGCGCGACGATCCGCCTCGACGAGCTGACGCTACAGACGTGGCGCGACGGCCGGATCGTCCACGAGAAATTCTATTACGATCCGGTCCAGATGCGCCCCGTCAGCGCGGGCTAGGCTTACCGCAGCCGCTCGATCGCCTGCGCCATCGCGACATAGAGCTTGCCCATGTCCGACGAGAGCAGCGTGACGCCCAGCGGTGAGCCGTCGCGCTGCGCGAGGATCGTGCGCAGCATCGCCTCGAAATCGTGGATGTAGCGGTTGACCTGATCGCGGAACGCGGTGTCCTCGTCATAAAGCTGCGCGATATCGCGTTGCTCCGACGTATCGAGCAGCCTCACCGCGCGGCGGGTGAAGACGCCGCGATCGCCCTTCAGATACGCCGCCCAGGCGCTGTCCGCGACATCGGGGGCGAAGGTGCGGGTGATGTCGATCGCCGCCGAGTTCAGCGCCTCGATCAGCAGCGAGGCGCGCTTGGCGAAGCTCTCGCGTTCATGTTCCTCGCGCTCATTCTGCGCTTGCTCGATCTTGATATCGACCAGCGCGGCCTGTTCGGCGATCTGGGTGATCTTCTGATCCAGCTCGCCCGCCGCGCGGGTGGCGGCGGAAACCGCGCGCTCGGCGGCCTGCGACAGATCGGCGATCGTCTTCTCGAAGCCCTTGTCGACCGCCTTGCGCAACGCGACGACGCCCGATTTCTCCAGCGCCTCGGCCGCTTCCGGGATCACCCCGGCCAGCGTGTCGCGGGCATGTTCGGCCGCTTGCGTCGCGGTGTCGCGAACGCGCAGCAACGCCTCGAGCAGCCGCGGCGCGGCCTCTTCGGACAAGCGGTTGGCGCGATCGGCGGCTTCGTCGACCATCTGGCCGATCGCATCGGCCTTGGCGCGGCCGCTGGTCAACGTTTCGAGTAGGGTGGCGGTCAGCGTGTCGACGTTGCGACGCTGGTCGGCGATCACCTGCGCGATCGCCTCGATCGCGTCATGCGTGCTTTCCGCGGCGGTGACGAGCGCGAGCAATTCGGGCTTGGTCGCGATGACCACCGCCTTCGACGCGGCGAAGCGCGTGTCGAGCCGCTCGACCGCGGCCGGCATCGTCTCGTCCATCTCGCGCGCGGCCGAATCGAGCGCGGCGAGCAGGGTTTCGGTGGTGCCGATCGCCTTGGCCGCCATTTCCTCGCCGGCGCGCAGCGCCTCGGTCATCGCGTCGGTCGAGCCGCCCAGCGCGCTGATCGACGCGGCGAGCGACGATGCGCGATCGGCGGTCTGCTGGTGCAGCGCCTCGAGCCGGCGTTCGACATGGCTCACGCCGTCGTCGAGCGTCGAGAGCAGGGATTCGCCCGCACCGCGTTGTGCATCGAGCCGCTCGGCGACGCGATCGATCACCAGCTCGATCAGGTTGATTCGCTCGGCGAGCGTATCGGCGCTTTCCTTCGCGGCGGTATCGAGCGCGGCCTGATGCGTGCCGACCATCGCCAGCATCGCATCGCCCTGCACGGTGATGCTCTTGCGCGATTCGTCGATCGCGCCGGCGGTGCGGTCGAGCATCGCATCGACTGCGGTCGACATTTCGGCGGTCACCGCTTCGAGTCGGGCGCCGACATTGTCGCTGACCGATTCCATCCGCGTGATGTGCGTGGCGAGCTTTTGCGCCGCGCCATTGGCGACGGTTTCCGCCTCGCGCCCGCGATCGGCGAGCGCGCAGACCTGCACGTCGAGCGCCGCGGCCTGTTCGCCCGCGGCATGGCCGGCGCCTTCGAGC
Source organism: Sphingomonadales bacterium (assembly GCA_017304125.1). Lineage (GTDB taxonomy): Bacteria > Pseudomonadota > Alphaproteobacteria > Sphingomonadales > Sphingomonadaceae > Sphingomonas. The sequence goes on along the minus strand of JAFKLV010000060.1, from coordinate 5,298 downwards.
CGCGCGATCAGCGCATTGATCTCGTCGCGCGCACGGGGAAGCCCGGCGATCAGCGCCTCGAGATTGTCCTGCGCGGTGCGCGTGGTGTCGGAAAGTGCGCGGGCGTGGCCGTCGGCCTGCGCCACCTCGCCCGACAGGCTGGTGCCGATCAGCGTGAGTCGCGCGGTCGCGCTGTCGCCCAGCGCGGTCAGCGCCTGGGTCTGTTCGGCAAGCTGGGCGCGATTCGCCTCGATCGTCGCGCTCAGCGTGGCGACGGTGCGTTCGAGCGAAGCCGCCTCGGCGCGCATCGCGCGCGCGGTGAGGCCGAAGCGACGTGCCTCGGCGGTGCTGGTGCGCAAGGTGATCAGCCACACGATCCCCGCGAGCACCGGCACGGTGACCAGCGCGGCGCCGAATTGCGCGATCGCGATCGCCGGCATCGTCGGCAAATCGCCCCACGCCAGCGCGATCAGCGTGCCGACCCAGATCAGCGAAAGCGCGGCGAGCAGCGCCGGCCCGATCGAGCGCCAGCGCGACGGCGGTTCGATATCGCCGGCTATGTCTTGTGACGCGACGATCTCATGGCCTCCTTCGACCGCGGTAAATTCAGTGAGAAACAACGGGTGTTCCCCGTCTTGCGCCAAGGTCTCGGCTGGCAGATTGGCCACGTTGCGTAGCCCGAGCGATGAAGTCCCCCCGTTCATCGGCCGGTTTTAACACGAATTCTCGCGGGACAAAGCGATTAGCGTCCCGAACCTTGCTCGTTTCGCCGCATGCTGTGTCGCGTCGCAGCGCTTCCACCCACGTACATGAGCCGCTAACAGCGCGCGGATGCTCGCGGGATTGCTGTTCGCCGTTCAGGATGCCGAAGACCGCCAGGGAGTGCTGGCGGCGACCTTGCCGTTCGCCGGCGTGACGGTGATCGAATATCAGGCGCGGTTGCTGGCGACCGCAGGGGCGTCGCAGCTGGTGATCGTCGTTTCGCGGCTGACCCCCGAATTGCTCGGCGCGATCGCGCGGATCGGGCGGCGCGGGATGAGCGTCGATACCGTGCGCAGCGCGGGCGAGGCGAGTGCGCGGCTTCATCCGCTGGCGCAGGTCGTCGCGCTGGCCGACGGGTTGATCACCACCGACGCGACGCTCGCGCCGTTCGCGGCGGAGGGCGGCGATGCGTTGCTGGTGCTCGATGCCGGCAGCGCCTCGCCCGATTACGAGCGGGTCGGTGGCGGGCTCGCCTGGGCCGGGATCGCGCGGCTCGACGCGCGGCGGCTGGGCGATGTCGCCGCTTTACCAAGCGATTATGACGTTCAATCGGCGCTGTTGCGCGTCGCCGAGCAGGCCGGGGCGCGGCATATCGTGCTGGCCGCCGGCGAGGCGGGCGCCGGGCACGGCGTCGAGCGGCGCAGCGCCGCGCTTGAGCAGCGCAGCCGCGCGGTGATGATGGCGACGCTCGCGACGCGGCCGGGCTGGTTCGATCGCTGGGTGGTGCGGCCGATCGCGGGCTTCGTGCTGCCCCCGCTGATCGGGCGCCCCGGATCGACGCTGGCGGTGACGATCGCGGCCGGCGTCGCGGTGCTCGTCGGGCTGGGGCTGATCGCGGGCGGCTATCAGACGGCGGGGCTGTTCGCGGCGCTCGTCGGCACGGTCGCCGCGGCAATGGGCGAGCGCACCGCCTGGCTGCGCGAGGAGAGCCGGCTGGCGCGCACGCTGGCCTGGGGGATCCCGGGGGCCACGGCGCTCGCGGCGCTGCTGCTCGGCTATTCGGTCGATTCGCGCGGGCTGAGCGATTCGGGGGTGCTCGTCGCGCTGGCGCTGATCGCCGCCGGGGCGCTGGCCGAGCGCGCGGCGGATGCCGTGCCGCGCGCAATGTGGTGGGCGACACCGCCCGCCTGCCTGCTGCTGCTGGCGCTGCTGACGATGGTGCGGATGCCGCTCGCAGGGCTGATCTTCGCCACCGTTTACGCTTTCGCTACCTTAAGCGCTGCAATCGAGTTACTTCGTCGTAAGGCTTAGTCGCGTCTTAACGACATTGAAGTTAAACATGTGGTGATGACGGTCGATCCGAACGGCCCCTTGCGAGCGATCGCTCCTGACGCCGCGCCGATCTTCGTGCGCGCGGCCGAGGCTGATTCGCGGGCGTGGCGGCGGCTGGAAACCGCGATCGACGATTTCTTCCTCAACGATCATGACCGGCTCGACGATCGCACCCGCGCGATGCTGCGCGCCGCGATCGGCGCCTTGCTCGAGCGGATCGAGCGCGAACTGGCGACCCACGCCACCCGCGTGCTCGCGCGCGGCGAGGACGGCGCGGGCGGGGTGATCAGCCCGCGCCCGACCGAGACGATGCGCCGGCTGCTCGATGCCGGGTTGTTGCGCGATCAGGATCTGATGGCCGAACTGATCGGCCAGCTTCGGCTCGCCGCGCTCGGCGCGGCGCTGGCGGCGAATCGCGAGCCGGGGGCGCCGATGATGCTGCTCGCGCGGCTGGCGCAGGGCGACGACAATGTCGTCGGGGCGGCGGCACGCGATTATATCATCGCCGAAGGGCGGCGCGAGGCGGGCAGCGGGCGCGCGGTCGACCTGCCGGCCGATCTGCACCGCCGGCTCGTCTGGTGGGTGGCGGCGGCGCTGCGCGAGGCGCAGGGCCCGGCGGTCGACCGTGCGCTGGTCGAGGCGGCGGCGCGCAGCATCGATGCGCATGACGATGGCGCGCGGCTCGATACGATCGCGCTGCGGCTGGCGGCGGCGATCGACGCACGCGCGGAGGAATTGCCCGACCTGCTGGCCGAGGCGCTGGGCGAGGGCAGGGCGGAGCTGGCGGCGGCGCTGCTGGCTTATGTCCAGCGGGTCGATCTGCGCGAGGCGCGCGCGCTGCTGCTCGATGCCGAGGGCGATCGCCTGTGGCTGGCGCTGCGCGCGCACGGCTTCCCGCGCGAGGCCTTGGCGCGGGTCGCGCTGTTGCTGTCCGACGCCGATCCGCAGCGCGATATCGAGGCCTTTGCCGATCAGCTCGATACGATCGCGGCGATCCCGGTGCTCGCCGCGCGCGAGGCGATCGCGCCGCTGTCGCTGCATCCCGATTTCCGGCGCGCGATTCGCGCGATCGAACGATTGCGCCGCGCATGACCGACGGCCGGCTGCTCACCGCACGTTTCGATCAGCACGACCGGCTGGTGGCGGCCGACCCCGATTTTACCGCGCTCAACGAGCGCGCGGGCGGCGCGACCGGCGAATTGCTCGCGATTCCCCAGCTCGCCACGGTGGTGCGGCTCGCGCGACGGCTGCGCATCCTCGTCCAGCGCACGGTGGTGATCGCCGATGCCGAGGCGGATCTGGAATGCTGGGTGCGCGCCAATCCCGGAGCGGATGGCGTGTCGCTCTCGGTCTCGCCGATGCGCGAACGGCCGGCGTGGCGCGCCACGGGCAGCGTGCATGCCGCCCCGCCGCCGGGCGCCTTGTGGTTGTGGGAAGCCGATGCGACGCTGCGGCTGACCCGCCTGCCGTCGGAGATCGGCGACGGGCGCGGGTTCGATGCCCCCTCGCTGATCGGCAAGCCGCTGACCGATCTGTTCACGCTCCAGCCCGATGCGGCGGGGGGCATGGCCTTGCTCGAGGCGCTGGCGATGCAGCGCGATTTCGATCGCCAGGCCGCGATGATCCGCAACGGCGGCGGCAGCGTGACGCTCGCCGCGACCGCACGGCGCAATGCGGCGGGAGTGTTCGCGGGCTTCGTCGGCGGGGTGTTCCCGGCGGAGGCGACCAAGCCGGCGCCGGCCGAGGATGTCGCCGCCACCTTCAACACCCGGCTCGACGGCATCCTGCGCGCACCGCTGACCCGGATCATCGCCAGCGCGGACAGTATCAACGCCGCCGAGGACGGCCCGATCGACCCGCATTATGTCGATTATGCCGCCGATATCGCCAGCGCCGGGCGGCATCTGATGGGGCTGGTCGACGATCTCGCCGATATCGAGGCGGTGGAGCGCGACGATTTCGTGATTCCGACCGAGCCGGTCGATCTCGCCGATGTCATGCGTCGCGCTGCCGGGCTGTTCGCGGTGCGCGCGGCCGATGCCGGGGTGACGCTCGACACGCAGGGCGTGGGCACGCCGCTGGTGGCGAGCGGGGAATTTCGCCGCGTGCTGCAGATCCTGGTCAATCTGATCGGCAATGCGCTGCGCTATTCGCCGCGCGGCGGGACGGTGTGGCTGCGCATCCAGCGCGACGGCGCGCGGGCGGTGGCGATCGTCGCCGATCAGGGCAAGGGCATCGCGCCGGAAGATCAGGCGCGCGTGTTCGAAAAATTCGCCCGCGTCGATCCGCGCGAGCCGGGCGGCAGCGGGCTCGGCCTCTATATTTCGCGCCGGCTGGCCGGCGCGATGGGCGGCGGGATCGAGCTGGACAGTGCGCCGGGCGAGGGCGCGCGCTTCATGCTGGCGCTGCCGCTGGTCCCCGCGGACGTTACGTCGCGCTGAGGCAGGGTCCGTTTAGGCGGACTAGCTATCCACCGTTCGCCCTGAGCTTGTCGAAGGGCGTCCTGTCTTTCGTGAGTGAGGGCCGCCCTTCGACAAGCTCAGGGCGAATGGGTCTTATTTCACACGCCAGATAAACGTCATGCCGGACTTGATCCGGCATCCAGAGCCACGCGCGATGGCGTTTGCGGCTGTGGATGCCGGGTCGAGCCCGGCATGACGATTGTTTGGTTTTAGCGCTTGTTCATCGGCACATAGGTGCGCTGCGTCGGCCCGGTGTAGAGCTGACGCGGGCGGCCGATCTTCTGATCGGGATCGGTGATCATCTCGTTCCACTGCGCGACCCAGCCGACGGTGCGGGCGAGCGCGAACAGCGCGGTGAACATCGAGGTCGGGAAGCCGATCGCGGAGAGGATCACGCCCGAATAGAAATCGACGTTCGGGAACAGCTTCTTCTCGACGAAATAGCTGTCGTTGAGCGCGATTTCCTCGAGCCGCAGCGCGGTCTCGAACACCGGATCGTTGACCTTCAGCGCGTCGAACACCTCGCGCACCGTCTTCTGCATCACGGTCGCGCGCGGATCGTAGTTCTTATAGACGCGGTGGCCGAAGCCCATCAGGCGGAACGGATCGTTCTTGTCCTTCGCGCGCGCGATGAATTCGGGGATGCGATCGGGGGTGCCGATCTCGTGCAGCATGTTTAGCGCCGCTTCGTTGGCGCCGCCATGCGCCGGGCCCCACAGGCAGGCGATGCCCGCCGCGATGCACGCGAACGGATTGGCGCCCGACGAGCCGGCGAGCCGCACGGTCGAGGTCGAGGCATTCTGCTCGTGATCGGCGTGGAGGA
>JAFKLV010000059.1 GCA_017304125.1 Sphingomonadales bacterium | reverse complement strand
CCGACCGACTTCATCGCGGTCGACAGCACCGGCTCGGCGCCCTTGAACTTCTCGAAGGCGAAGCGCGGGATCTTGGTGACGACATAATCGATCGTCGGTTCGAACGACGCCGGGGTGGCGCCGGTAATGTCATTCTCGATCTCGTCGAGCGTGTAACCCACCGCCAGCTTGGCCGCGACCTTGGCGATCGGGAAGCCAGTGGCCTTGGAGGCAAGCGCCGACGAACGGCTGACGCGCGGGTTCATCTCGATCACGACCAGCCGGCCGTCCTTCGGATTTACTGCGAACTGTACGTTCGAACCGCCTGTTTCCACACCGATTTCACGCAGCACCGCGATCGACGCGTTGCGCATGATCTGATATTCCTTGTCGGTCAGCGTCAGCGCCGGCGCGACGGTGATCGAATCGCCGGTGTGCACCCCCATCGGATCGACATTCTCGATCGAGCAGATGATGATGGCATTGTCCGCACGGTCGCGGACCACCTCCATCTCATATTCCTTCCAGCCGAGCAGCGATTCCTCGATCAGTACCTCGGTGGTCGGCGAAGCATCGAGGCCCTTGCGGACGATCTCGATGAATTCCTCGCGATTATAGGCAACGCCGCCGCCGGTGCCGCCAAGCGTGAAGCTCGGGCGGATGATCGCGGGCAACCCGACTTTGTCCAGCCCGTCCAGCGCCTCGGCTTCGGTATGCGCGATATGGCTGCGCGCGGATTCGAGCCCGATCTTGTCCATCGCGTCGCGGAACTTCAGCCGGTCCTCGGCCTTGTCGATCGCCTCGGCATCGGCGCCGATCATCGTCACGCCGAACTTCTCCAGCGTGCCGTCGCGGAACAGCGCCAGCGCGGTGTTGAGCGCGGTCTGCCCACCCATCGTCGGCAGCACCGCATCGGGGCGCTCCTTCTCGATGATCCGCGCGACCACCGCCGGGGTGATCGGCTCGACATAGGTCGCGTCGGCCAGCTCGGGATCGGTCATGATCGTCGCCGGGTTCGAATTGACCAGGACGATGCGATAGCCCTCTTCCTTGAGCGCCTTGATCGCCTGCGTGCCCGAATAATCGAACTCGCACGCCTGGCCGATGACGATCGGCCCCGCGCCGATGACGAGGATGGAGGAGATGTCGGTGCGTTTTGGCATGTTATTTCTTCTCGGCGGGCGTGACGCGGTTATTGGCGGGGTCGGATGTCGCGAGGCCGGGCCTCAGCGCAGCATCCCGACGAACTTCTCGAACAGATATAGGCTGTCCTGCGGCCCGGGCGATGCCTCGGGGTGATATTGCACGCTGAACGCCGGGCGGTCGGTCAGTTCGATCCCGCAATTGGAGCCGTCGAACAGCGACACATGCGTCTCGCGCGCATTCGCCGGCAGCGTCTCGCGATCGACCGCGAAGCCGTGGTTCATGCTGGTGATCTCGACCGCGCCGTCGCTCAGCCGCTTGACCGGGTGGTTGGCGCCGCGGTGGCCCTGGAACATCTTGGTCGTCTTGCCGCCGACCGCAATGCCGATCAGTTGGTGGCCGAGGCAGATGCCGAACAGCGGCAGCTTGGTCTCAAGCAATTGCCGGATCACCGGCACGGCATATTCGCCGGTCGCCGCGGGATCGCCGGGGCCGTTCGACAGGAAGATGCCGTCGGGGCCGAGCGCCATGATCTCGTCATAGGTGGCGGTCGCCGGGACCACCGATACCTTCGCGCCTGCCTCGACAAGGTTGCGGAAGATATTGTGCTTGCTGCCGTAATCCACCGCGACGACATGCGGGCGATCGGCGCCCTCGATGCCGGCATAGCCGAAGCCGAGCCGCCAGATGCCGCCGTCGCGATTATCGCCCCAGCCGAAATGGGTTTCGGTGGTCACCGCCTTGGCGAGATCCATCCCCTCCAGCCCCGGCCAGGCGCGCGCCATCTCCAGCAGCAGCGGGATATCGAACTTGCCCGAGGCCGAATGCGCGATCACCCCATTCGGCGCGCCGCCAGTGCGGATGCGACGGGTCAGCGCGCGAGTATCGATCCCGGCGAGGCCGACGCGCGCGTGGCGCTTCATCCACGCATCGAGCTGCTCGACGTTGCGGAAGTTCGACGGCGCGGTGACGTCCTCGCGGACGATCATGCCGAGCGCGTGCGGCTCGTCCGCCTCGATATCGTCGGCATTGGTGCCGACGTTGCCGATATGCGGGAAGGTGAAGGTGATGATCTGACCGGCGAAGCTCGGGTCGGTCATGATCTCCTGATAGCCGGTCATCGCGGTGTGGAAGCAGACTTCCCCCACCACTTCGCCCTCGGCACCAAAGCCTCGTCCCCAGGCAACCTCACCGGAGGCGAGGACAAGGACGCCGGTGGCTCCTTCGGGCACGGCAAAAGGCTTGGCGTCGGCCATGATCGGCGGGCACTCCGTTCGTTAAAATTCGCGATGTCGCTAAGCCCCGTCCGCTAGGGATTTGCCCCTCTCGCGTCAACCGTTCGTGGACGCTATCTCGCTTCCATGATTCGAGACGACATCAAGCAAGCCCAGATCGCCGCCATGAAAGCCGGCGACAAGGAAACCCGCGCCGCGGTCAGCCTGATCCAGGCCGCGATCAAGAATCGCGACATCGAGGCGCGCACCGGCCCTGCCCCCACCGACGACGACGCGCTGGTGGTCGAGGTGCTGCAGAAAATGGTCAAGCAGCGCCGCGAATCGATCGAGATGTATCGCAAGGGCGGCCGCGAGGAACTGGCCAAGGCCGAGGAAAGCGAAGTCGCGGTGATCGAGCGCTTCCTGCCGCAGCAGATGAGCGAGGAGGACACCCGCGCCGCGATCGAGGCGATCAAGGCCGAGCTCGGCGCGGCGGGGATGAAGGACATGGGCCGCGTGATGGCCGAACTGAAGGCACGCCACGCCAGCGTGCTCGATATGTCCAAGGCCAGCGGGCTGGTGAAAGCGGCGCTTTCCTAGGCTCGTCCCCCGAGTCCGTGCCGTCATCCCAGCGAAAGCTGGGATCTCCGGCCGCAAGCGTTACCCCTGACGCCTGAGACCCCAGCTTTCGCTGGGGTGACGGCACGGATGAGCGACGGTTATTTGACTAAATTTCATTGCGGGCAGAGGGCTTCCGGCGCATAGGGTATAATGCGCGTGTGAGTCTTTCGCCCGCCTTTCTCGACGAGTTGCGTTCCCGCACGTCGTTGTCGACGCTGATCGGCAAGACGGTGAAGCTCACCAAGGCCGGGCGCGAGTACAAGGGCTGCTGCCCCTTCCACAACGAAAAGACGCCGAGCTTCTACGTCAACGACGAGAAGGGCTTCTATCATTGCTTCGGCTGCTCGGCGCACGGCGATGCGATTCGCTGGATGACCGACCAGCGCGGCCTGCCGTTCATCGATGCGGTGAAGGATCTCGCCGCCGCCGCCGGGCTCGACGTCCCCGCCCCTGACCCGCGCGCCGCGCAACGCGCCGAGCGGCAGAAGGGCCTGCACGACGCGATGGCCGAGGCGCAATCGTGGTTCGTCACCCAGCTTTCCGGCATTGCCGGCGGCGAGGCACGCACGCTGATCGAGCGGCGCGGGCTGTCGGCCGAGACCGCGCGCGATTTCGGGCTCGGCTTCGCCCCCGACGCACGCGGCAAATTGCGCACCGCGCTCAAGGACTATGGCGATCCCGCGCTGATCGAGGCCGGATTGCTGATCAGCGTCGAGAATAAGGAGCCGTATGACCGCTTTCGCGGCCGGCTGATGATCCCGATCCGCGATCCGCGCGGTCGGGTGATCGCGTTCGGCGGCCGCGTGATCGGCGACGGCGAACCGAAGTACCTCAACTCCCCCGACACGCCGTTGTTCGACAAGGGGCGCACGCTCTACAATCTCGATCGCGCCGCCCCCGCCGCACGCAAGGCGGGGCGCGTGTTCGTCGTCGAAGGCTATATGGACGTGATCGCGCTGGCGCAGGCCGGCGTCGCCGAGGCGGTCGCCCCGCTCGGCACCGCGCTGACCGAGCATCAGCTCGAACGGCTGTGGCGAATGGTCGACGTGCCGATCCTGTGTTTCGACGGCGACAACGCCGGGCAGAAGGCCGCGATCCGCGCCGCGCATCGCGCGCTGCCGATGCTGGCGCCGGGCTGTAGCCTCGCCTTCGTCACCCTCCCCGACGGGCAGGACCCCGACGATCTGGTCAAGGCGAAAGGCGCCGCGGCGTTCGAAGCGCTCGTGCGCGATGCCGAGCCATTGGTCGATCGGCTGTGGAAACACGAATTCGCCGCCGAACCGCTCAACACCCCCGAGCAGCGCGCCGGGCTGCGCCGCCGGCTGGGCGAGCTGGCGCAGTCGATCGCCGATCCGTCGGTGCGGAGCGAATATCAGAACGAATTCCGCCACCGTTTCGACACCGCCTTCTCCCGCTCCCCTGCCCCACGCGCCGGCTTCACGCCGCGCGCTGGCGGTCGGCCGGGGCAACGCTGGGCGCCCCCGCCGCTGCCGATCACCGAGGATGCCAAGGCGGTGCGCGCCGCCGGCGGGATCGATCGCGTGCTGGCCAAGGCGGTGCTCGCCGGGCTGATCCGCCACCCGGCGGAAATCGCGCGGCATATGGAGGTGCTGGGCAGCCTGCGCTTCGTCGACGGCGCGCTCGGGCGATTGTTCGAGGCGGTGGTCGATGTCGCGCTGGAGGATCGGGCGCTTGATAGCGGGCGGCTCGTTACCATATTGGCGCGGTCGGGTTTCGAAACAGTGGCTTCAGACCTGCTGCGGGCCGATACGATGCCGTACAGTTTCACGCAGCGGACAGGGGATGAACATCAGGCACGCGCCGACCTCGATGAGGCGATCGCGATCCTGGTGGCCGGCCCGGAGGTGAATGCGGCGCTCGCAGAGGCAACGGCTGCGATGCAGGCGCGTTTCACCGACGAGGCGTTCGAGCGGCAGGTAGCATTGGTGAAGGAAAAGCAGGCGTTGGAGCTTCGGCTTGCAAATCTCGTGCAGTCGAACGAAGACGCCCGCGCTTTTGGTTCCGAGGACGATTGATGGTGAAAGTGAACGGTAGCGGTGGCGACGATGCGACGGATGTGGCCGATGCCCCGCTGATCGATTTGAACGATGCCAACGTCAAGAAGCTGATCGCCCGCGCCAAAAAGCGCGGCTACATCACCTATGACCAGCTCAACGAGGCGCTGCCGCAGGACCAGATGTCCTCCGACCAGCTCGAGGACATCATGTCCGCGCTCAACGAAATGGGCGTGAACATCGTCGAGAACGAAGAGCAGGGCGAGGACGGCGAAGAGCAGGAGTCCGACGACGAGATCGATTCGGTCGATTCCGATCAGGAAAACGCGCCCGTCATCGAGAAGAAGAAGGAAACGGTCGATCGCACCGACGACCCCGTGCGCATGTATCTGCGCGAAATGGGGGCGGTCGAGCTGCTGAGCCGCGAGGGCGAAATCGCCATCGCCAAGCGCATCGAGGCCGGTCGCGACACGATGATCATGGGGCTGTGCGAAAGCCCGATCACCTTCAACGCGATCATCGACTGGTCGACCCAGCTCAACGAAGGCACGATGCAGCTGCGCGAGATCCTCGATCTCGACGCGATGCTCTCCAAGGGCCCGTCGGCCGAGCAGGTCGAGGGCGCCGAGGACGACGATTCGGGCGAGATCAGCGAATCGAGCGCCGGCCCTTCCTACAAGGAAGAGGAAGAGCCCGAGGAAGAAGCCGCGGCCGACGAGGACGATGAGCTGACCGAGCGCCGCGCGCGCCGCCCGGCCGAGGAAGAGGACGAGGACAACACCTTGTCGCTCGCCCAGATGGAGGAAACGCTCAAGCCGCAGGCGCTGGAGAAGTTCGCCAACATCACCGCGATCTACAAGAAATTCTCGAAGATGCAGCTCCAGCGGCTGGAGGCGATGGGCGCCGGCGGCGAGCTGGCGGTCGTCGAGGAGCGCAAATATCAGAAGTTGCGCGAGGAGCTCACCGCCGAGGTGGAGAGCGTCCAGTTCCACAACGCCAAGATCGAATATCTCGTCGACCAGCTCTATAGCTTCAACCGGCGCCTCACCGCGCTCGGCGGGCAGATGCTGCGTCTGGCCGAGCGCCACAAGGTGAGCCGCAAGGACTTCCTTGACCGCTATATGGGCCACGAGCTGGACGATACCTTCCTCCAGTCGGTCAACGGGCTCGACAAGAAGTGGACCGCCTTCGCCACCAACGAGGCGGGCGCGGTCGAGCGCATCCGCACCGAAATCGCCGAGATCGCGCAGCAGACCGGGATGGCGCTCGGCGAGTTCCGCCGCATCGTCAACATGGTCCAGAAGGGCGAGCGCGAGGCGCGGATCGCCAAGAAGGAAATGGTCGAGGCGAACCTGCGCCTCGTCATCTCGATCGCCAAGAAATATACCAACCGCGGGCTGCAATTCCTTGATCTTATTCAGGAAGGTAACATCGGCCTGATGAAGGCGGTGGATAAGTTCGAATATCGCCGCGGCTATAAATTCTCGACCTATGCCACCTGGTGGATCCGCCAGGCGATCACCCGCTCGATCGCCGATCAGGCGCGCACGATCCGTATCCCGGTGCATATGATCGAGACGATCAACAAGCTGGTCCGCACCAGCCGCCAGTTCCTCCACGAGCAGGGCCGTGAGCCGACGCCGGAGGAAATGGCCGAGCGCCTGTCGATGCCGCTCGAAAAGGTGCGCAAGGTGATGAAGATCGCCAAGGAACCGATCTCCCTCGAAACGCCGATCGGCGACGAGGAAGATTCGCACCTCGGCGATTTCATCGAGGACAAGAATGCGGTGATCCCGGTCGACGCCGCGATCCAGGCCAATCTCAAGGAGACGGTCACCCGCGTTCTCGCCAGCCTTACCCCGCGTGAGGAGCGCGTGCTGCGCATGCGCTTCGGGATCGGCATGAACACCGATCACACGCTCGAAGAGGTCGGCCAGCAGTTCAGCGTGACGCGCGAACGTATCCGCCAGATCGAGGCCAAGGCACTGAGGAAGCTCAAGCATCCGAGCCGCAGCCGCAAGATGCGCTCGTTCCTCGATCAGTGACGAGACCCGATCAGTGACAAGACAAGGGCGGCCCGCAAGAGCCGCCCTTTCTTTTTTGGCGCGGGTCTTGTCCGCTCAGAAATGAAAACCGACCGCGGCGTTATAGCTGAAGTCGCCGCGCCGCGTGTCGACCGCCATGCCGGCGCGGAACACCGGCGCGCGCTTGCCGACGAAGGCCTTTGACACGCCCATCGCAAAGGCGGTCTGCCCGCGGCTGCCCCCGATCGACGCACCGACCATCCCGCGCCCGGGGATGAACGCCTGCGGCAGCGCGGCGAGCGCGTTCGATCCGGCGGCGAGCGCGCTCATGTCGCGGCGCAACTCGACATTGTTGGCCGCGATCATCTGACCGGTGCGGTTGAGCGTCTCGATCATCGCGCGGTCGGTATAATTATTCGCGGCGGCCAGCGTCTGCGCCGCGCTCCGGTCGGTATAGCCGTTTGCGGCCGCCAGTGTCGCGCCGTCGGCGGCAGTCATCTGGCCAATCGTCGCCGCATCATTGGCCTCGACGCCGGGCGCAACCCCGGTCAGGCGCCGATCGCCCGCCGTCCCGGCGAAGGAAACCGCCTCCCCGGCGCTCGCCGCGGCGATCGCGACGGTCGCCTTGGGGTGGGATTGGACGATCTTCGCGGACGGATCGAATGCGTCAACCCGGGCGGCAAGCTCGTCGACTTGATCGTTCATTGCGTTGAGATTGCCATCCAGCGCGGTCATCTGCGTCCCCAGCGCACCGAGGTTCGCGTCCAACCCGGTTACCTGCGTCCCGAGCGTGCCGAGGTTGGTGTCCAATGCACCCACATCGGCATTCAGCCCGGTCATCTGCGCGCCCAGCGTCCCGACGTTCGTATCCAGCGCCGTCACCTGCGTATCCAATGCACCGACATTGGCGTTCAGGCCGGTGACCTGCGTCCCCAGCGTCCCGACGTTCGTGTCCAGCGCCGTCACCTGCGTATCCAGTGCACCGACATTGGCGTTCAGGCCGGTGACCTGCGTCCCCAGCGTCCC
>JAFKLV010000058.1 GCA_017304125.1 Sphingomonadales bacterium | reverse complement strand
TCGCGTTGATCTGTACCGACACGCCAAGAATTTTCGCGGTCGGCGTGTCTGGATGGCATAAAAGCTCGTAGTTCATTTTCGCTTCGCCGACCCCGGATTCTGGTAAAAAAGCGTAGGAGCAAGAGCGTGGTTTCGGCAAGTTCAACCCGGATTAGCGGCATACTGGTAAAAGCGCGCGCGAATCGCTATGTGGCGCGCTTCCCTATGGCAACCAAACTCCCCTCCCCGCCCCGCGTGGGCATGGTTTCGCTCGGCTGTCCGAAGAACCTCGTCGACAGCGAACGCATCCTCACCCAGCTGCGCGCTGACGGCTATCAGATGTCGCCCGACTATGCCGGGGCCGATGTCGTGCTGGTCAACACCTGTGGCTTTCTCGATTCGGCCAAGGAGGAAAGCCTCGAGGCGATCGGCGAGGCGATCGCGGAAAACGGCCGCGTCATCGTCACCGGCTGCATGGGCAAGGAAGCCGAGGTAATCCGCGCGCGCTTCCCCGACGTGCTCGCGATCACCGGCGCGCATCAGTACGAGCAGGTCGTCGAGGCGGTGCATGAGGCCGCGCCGGCCAATATCTCGCCCTATGTCGATCTGATCCCCGACGCCGGGCTGAAGCTCACCCCGCGCCACTATAGCTATCTGAAGATTTCGGAGGGCTGCAATCACCGCTGCGCCTTCTGCATCATCCCCTCGCTGCGCGGCGATCTGGTCAGCCGTCGTCCCGATGCGATCCTGCGCGAAGCCGAGAAGCTGGTCGCGGCGGGGACCAAGGAATTGCTGGTCATCAGCCAGGATACCTCGGCCTATGGCGTCGACATGCGCCATAAATCGTGGCCGTGGCAGGGCGGCGAGGTGCGCGCGCATATGACCGACCTAGCGCGCGAGCTGGGCCGGATCGCGCCGTGGGTGCGGCTGCATTACGTCTATCCCTATCCGCACGTCGATCAGGTGATCCCGCTGATGGCGGAGGGGCTGGTGCTGCCCTATCTCGACATTCCGTTCCAGCACGCCAGCCGCGCGGTGCTCAAGGCGATGAAGCGCCCGGCGAACGAGGCCAAGGTGCTCGAACGGATTCGCGGCTGGCGCGAGATCTGCCCCGATATCGCGATTCGCTCGACCTTCGTCGTCGGCTTCCCCGGCGAGACCGAGGATGATTTCCGCTATCTGCTCGACTGGCTGGACGAGGCGCAGCTCGATCGCGTCGGCGCGTTCCGCTTCGAGCCGGTCGAGGGCGCTGCGGCCAATGCGTTGCCCGATCCGGTGCCTGAAGCGGTGAAAGAAGAACGCTACGCCCGCGTGATGGAAAAAACCGCTGCGATTTCTGCCGCCAAGCTGCAGGCGAAGATCGGCCGCACGCTGGAGGTGATCATCGACGCGGTAGGCGAAGACGGCGGCGCGACGGGTCGCTCGGCCGCCGATGCGCCCGATATCGATGGCGAGGTCCACCTGCGCGACGCGGGCAGCGTGGCGCCGGGCGATATCATCAGGGTGACGATCGAGGACGCCGACGACCACGATCTGTTCGGCGCGCCGGTGGCAAGCGCCTAACTGCGCGCTTGACCGCTTCGGCGGCGCTGCTAATAGGCCCCCTCGCTTCGGCGAAAAGCGCCTTGGGGCGGAGTAGCTCAGCTGGTTAGAGCAGCGGAATCATAATCCGCGTGTCGGGGGTTCAAGTCCCTCCTCCGCTACCATTTCTTATCCGAACATATGCCGCGACAGCGGCTCCCACGGGCCGCCGCGATACCACCAGGCGGCAAGGCCGGTGATCGCCAGCGGTCGCGCGCGGAAGCCCGCGCGCATCGCCGCGAGCAGCGCGCGGGCCTGCGCCGCCTCGACCTTGTTCTGGATCGTCACATGCGGGCGCCAGCCGGCCATGTCCTGCGGCACGAGGAGGCCGGTGAACGCCTCCGCCAGCCGCGCGCGAATCGCCGCCAGCCCCTCGCTCTCGATGCGCCACGCGACCCCGCTGCCCAGCGAATAAGGCTCGCGCAACGTCGCAGGTGGCGGCGCGACGTGGCGTGTCTCCTCTGCCAGCCGTTGCTTCACCTCCGCCGCCAGCGACGGCGGGAGATGGTGAAACAAAGTGAGATGCGCCGACAATTGATTGCGCGCGGGCGGATAATGCGCCCGGCGCAGCGCCTCGAACCACGCCTGATCGCCCGCGCCGAACACGGCGGTGACGACGATCGGCGCGCTCAAATCTCGATCTGCGTGCCCAGTTCGACCACGCGATTGGTCGGCAGGCGGAAGAATTCCATCGCGCTTTCCGCGTTGCGCAGCATCCAGGCGAACAATTTCTCGCGCCAGATCATCATCCCCGGCCGCTCGGACGGCAACAAGGTCTGCCGCGACAGGAAGAAGCTGGTGTCGATCATGCGGATGTCGACCCCGCCACAGCCGTGGAAGGTCTTGAGCGCCGCCGGGACGTCGGGCGCCTCCATGAAGCCGTAACGCAGGATCACGCGGTGGAAGCCCTGCCCGAGATCGTCGTGCATGAAACGATCGTTCTCGGGGAAATAGGGCATGTCGGAGACCTTCACGGTCAGCAGGATCACCCGCTCGTGCAGCACGCGATTGTGCTTCAGATTGTGCAGCAACGCGTGCGGCACTCCCTCTGGCGTCGAGGTCATGAATACCGCGGTGCCGGGGACACGCGTCGCCGAACTGGCAGCCGAGCCGATGAATACCTTGATCGGCATCGCGCCCTCGCGCATCCGCTGGATCATCAGCTTGCGCCCGGTGGCCCAGGTGGTGAGCATGACGAAACAGATCGCCGCGACGAGCAGCGGGAACCAGCCGCCGTCGAGCACCTTGGTCAGGTTCGACGTGAAATACAGCCCGTCGATGCACACGAAGATGCCGACGAACGGCACCACCGCATAGATCGGCCAATGCCACACGCGATAGATCAGCACCCCGATCATGCAGGTCGAGATGAACATCGTGCCGGTGACCGCGATGCCATAGGCCGCGGCGAGGTTTGACGATTCGCGGAAGCCGAAGATCAGCAGCAGCACCATCGTCATCAGCGCCCAATTGACCGAGGCGATATAGATCTGCCCGGCCTCGGAAGCGCTGGTATGGCTGATGCGCAGGCGCGGCATCAGCCCGAGCTGGATCGCCTGATGCACCACCGAATAGCAGCCGGTGATCACCGCCTGGCTGGCGATCACCGTCGCAAGCGTGGCGAGGATGACGAGCGGCAGACGCCAGCTCTCATTGGCCATCAGGAAGAAGGGATTCTCCGCTGCCGCCGGATTGCCGAGCAGCAATGCGCCCTGCCCGAGATAATTGAGCATCAGCGCCGGGAAGACGAACCACATCCAGGCCAGCGCGATCGGCCGGCGCCCGAAATGCCCCATATCGGCATAGAGCGCCTCCGCCCCGGTCAGCGCCAGCACTACCGAGCCGAGCGCGAGGAAGGCGAGTCGCCCGTCGTCCGCCGCGAAGCGCACCGCCCAGCGCGGATCGAGCGCGAGCAGGATATGCGGCTGCTGCACGATGTGGATCAGCCCCATCACCGCGAGCGTGACGAAATAGACCGCCATGATCGGGCCGAACAATTTGCCCACCCGCGCGGTGCCGACCGACTGGAGGTAGAACAGCCCGACAAGGATCGCGACCGCGATCGGGATGACGAAATTGCCGAATCCCTGCTCGACCGTCGCCAGCCCCTCGACCGCAGACAGCACCGATACGGCCGGGGTGATCATGCAATCGCCGAAGAACAAGGCGCTGGCGAGCACGCCGAGCATGACGAGGCTTGGCCCCCATCTCTTGCCCGCGCCGCTACGCCGCTGGATCAGCGCGAGCAGCGCAAGGCTGCCGCCCTCCCCCTCATTGTCGGCGCGCAGGATGACCATCACATATTTGAATGTGACGATCAGCACGAGCGACCAGAAAACGAGGCTGACGACGCCGAAGATGTGGAGCTGGTCGACCGTCAACGGATGATGGCCGACGAACACCTCCTTCATCGCATAAAGCGGGCTGGTGCCGATGTCGCCGTAAACGACACCGATCGCCCCGACAGCCAGCTTCGCCAGGCTATCGCGTCGATGATCGTGCGTGCCCAGCACGCCCGCAGTTTGAGATGTGGTCACGAAATAATCGCAGAAACCGGAATCACGGCAGAAAACCCGCAATCGCCTTTGAGGCGCCGCGCCTAGCATGCCGTCCCTACCCCCGCAACAGCGCGGAAGCATGCGGATGTGGGGATCGTCCCGCACTGTTGCAAGCGCGCCAGAGCGCGGCAAAGTTCATGAAGTTCACACGGGTGAAGGTGTGCGGTGTGACGCTCGAGATCTGGATTTAGCTGTTTAAATACAGTTGTTTATTTACGCCTTGTCACCCCGACCTTGAGCCGGGGTCCATCGGGAGGCGAGCGCAGGGCTTGAGGCTCCAACCGCTGAGCCGCGGCACGACGGCCCCCGGCTCAAGGTCGGGGTGACGAAGAGGGTGGGACTCGGACAGCCCGAAACGTCAGCGCGGCGCCGCGGCGCCCGGCTGCTGGGCGAGTTGCATCACCCGCTCCAGCATCGCGAGCTGTCGCGCGATTTCCTGCTGATAGTCCGATCCGGGAGCGGAGAGCGCCACCGCGCGGCGCCAGAGCGGCACCGCCGCGGCGAAATCGCCGGCGCGCAGATAGGCCAATCCCATATAATAAGGCGGCGCGGGATGCTTGGGCGCGAGCCGCATCGCCTGCCGGAACGCCGCTTGCGCGGCCGGCGACATGCGATCGCCGTCGTGCAGCGCGAAATTGGTGCCGAGCTGGGTCCACAGGATGTAGCTGCGCGGGATCGCACGGATTCCCCCCAATACCACCTGAGTCGCCGCAGAGGTGTCGCCGGTGCGCAGCATCGCATCCGACGCGACCAGATAGGCGCCGTCGGCGGTGAAACGCCCGCCCATCATCCTGTCGCGCAGCGCGAGCATGTCGGGCTCGACCGCGATCGCCTTGGTGCTCGGCGTGGCCGGATGCGCCGGAAGCGCCGGCCGCCCCTGCCACGCATAGCCGGCCGCACCGAGGAACAGCGCAGCGCCGGCGATCGACCAGGCCATCCGCGGCAGCCGGAATGCGACCAGCGCGCCGAATGCAAGCGCACCGAGCAAGGCGAGCGTCAGATACCCGCTCACGGCTGCAACGTCTTGGTTTCGTGCATTTTTCCGGCAAGCTCCGGCGGCATGTATTTCTCGTCGTGCTTGGCGAGCAAATTGGTCGCGACGAACGATCCGTCCGGGTGGAACTCGCCCTCCGCGACCACGCCCGATTTCTCCTTGAACAGATCGGGGGCGATGCCGGTGAAGGTGACCGGGGTGGTGGCGCGGCCGTCGGTGACGACGAAATGGATCGTCACCCCGTCCGCCGCGCGCTTGATCGATCCCGCCTCGACCATCCCGCCGAGCCGCACCGCGCGGCCGAGCGGCAAGGTCTGCGGCGTCACGTCCGAGGGGGCGTAGAAGAACGCCGCGCGATCCTTGAGCGCGGACAACGCGAGCAGCCCCGCGCCGACGATCGCCGCCACCGCCAGCAAGGCCAGCGTCAGCCGTTGATGCTTGGCCTTCATTTCTCCGCCTTACGCATCGCGCGCCAGCTCCACAGCGCGACCAGCGCCGCGCCGCCCAGCGTCACCGCATAAGCCGCGATCACGAACTGCCAGGGGTTCATTGCGCCGCCCGCCGGCGCATCCGCGCCTCTGCCTTGGCCTGCGCCAGAATCGCGCGCATCCGCATCAGCACGATGCCGGCGAACAACAAGGTGAACCCCGCCAGCATGATCGGCAGCGGCCAGATCAGCGAGGGATCGATCGACGAACTGGTCAGCCCGATGCTCGGCCCCTGATGGAGCGTGTTCCACCACACCACCGAATAGCGGATGATCGGCAGCAGCACGGTGCCGGCGATGCCGAACAGCGCGGGGATACGCCCGTCGCCGCCGCGCTCGCGATCGGCGCGGGCCAGCGCGATATAACCGAGATAGACGAAGAACAGCAGCAGCATCGAGGTGAGCCGCCCGTCCCATTGCCAGTAAGTGCCCCAGGTCGGCCGGCCCCAGATCGCGCCGGTGACAAGGCAGATCAACGAGAATGCCGCCCCCGGCACCGCGATCGCGCGCGCCGCGACATCGGCGAGCGGGTGGCGCCAGACGAGATAGGCGATGCTGGACAGCGCGATCCCGCTCCACCCACCCATTCCCAGCCAGGCGGCGGGAACGTGGATATAGAGGATGCGTACCGTCTCGCCCTGCAGATAATCGGGCGGCGTCTGCGTCAGCCCCGCCCAGCAGCCGAGCGCGATCAGCGCCACGCCGAGCCACGTCACCACCGGCGTCAGCGGCCGGGCGAGCTTGAGGAAGCGAGCAGGATTGGCGAAGGCATGAAGCGCGGGCACGATCCTGCGCCAATATGGCAAGATCGCGCGTCCGTCACCCCTCAGCTGGCGCGCCATTGGGTAATTTCGCTTGGGCCGGATCGCCCCCCCGTCACCCCGGCCTTGAGCCGGGGTCCATCGGGAGGCAGGCGCGGGACCAGAGGCTCTGGCCGCAGCATTGCGAGGCACAATGGACCCCGGCTCAAGGCCGGGGTGGCGGGGGAGTGAACCCGGTTCGCCGTCAATCCGTCATGCCGGGCTCGACCCGGCATGACGACTAACAGCCTCAGCCGCGCCCGATCAGCCGCTGCGCGATGCGGTCCGCCACGTCGGAGGAGGGATCGCCGGTCGCTTCGCTTTCGTCCCACACCTGATCGAGTCGCTCGGGGATGCGGGCGATGCGCGCGCGCACCTCGGCCTCGTCGCCGGCGCCGAGATATTCGAGCCCGACGTTGATGATGCCGCCCGCGTTGATGACATAATCGGGGGCGTAGACGATGCCGCGTTCATGGATGCGGCGGCCGTCCTCGCGCGTCGCGAGCTGGTTGTTCGCGCCGCCGGCGACGACCTTCGCCTTGAGCGTCGCTATCGACGTTTCGGTGAGGATCGCGCCCAGCGCATTGGGGCTGACCAGATCGACGTCGAGCGACAGGATATCCCCGGTCGCGGCGACAGTCGCGCCCAGCTCGGCCGCCAGCGCCTCCGCGCGTGCGGTATCGACATCGGCCAGCGTCAGCACCGCGCCGTCCCTGGCCAGCAGCCGCGCCAGCCCGCCGCCGACCGAGCCGACGCCCTGCACCGCGACGCGCACGCCCTTCATGTCGACCGCACCCAGCCCGCGCTTCGCCGCCGCCTTGACGCCGAGATAGACGCCCATTGCAGTATAGGGCCCGGGATCCCCGCCCGCCGCGCCGCTCGCCACCGGCAGGCCGGAAACATAGCGCGTCTCGCCGGCGATCACCTTCATCCGCGCTTCGGACATGCCGACGTCCTCGGCGGTCACATAACGCCCGCCGAGCGATTCGACGACGCGGCCGAATGCCTTGAGCTGCGCCTCGGTAATCGTCGCGCCCGGCGCATCCGCCAGCACGACGCCCTTGCCGCCGCCCAGCGCCAGCCCGGCCATCGCATTCTTGTAGCTCATCCCGCGCGACAGGCGCAGCGCATCGGTGATCGCGCCATCGGTATTGGCATAATGCCAGAAGCGCACGCCGCCCGCGGCCGGCCCGAGCGCGGTGGAGTGAATCGCAACGATCGCGTGAAGCCCCGATGCCGGATCGGTGAACAGGTGGACGCCCTCATGAGCGTCAAAATCCGGGAAGCCCCAGTCCATCGTCTTCATCCCTCCATATCGCACGCAATGAAAGTGCGTCATGGCGCAATAATATTATCAGCGCAACACATAGCCGGGCGAACGCCAGCCAATTCGCGAGGATGAGGGAAAATGGGGCGATCGACGGGACTTGAACCCGCGACCCTCGGTACCACAAACCGATGCTCTAACCAACTGAGCTACGATCGCCGCAATGGATGCGCGCCCCTAGCGGGGGTGCAGGCATCTGGTCAAGCTATCAGAGCGCGATCGTTTCGTCATTCTTGTGGAAACGGGAATCTATCGGTGCCGGTTTGGCGATAGGATTGCCGCGTCACTACGAATGACGAACGGCTGATGGGCGCTG
>JAFKLV010000057.1 GCA_017304125.1 Sphingomonadales bacterium | reverse complement strand
TCGATCGTGTTCGAATCGCGGTCGAAATCCTGATCGTAGATATGCTCGATCAGTTCGGTGCGGCTGACCACCTTCCCCTTGTGGTGGAGCAGGTAGCTCAACAGCTTATATTCCTGCGCGGTCAGCTTCACCGGTTCGCCGGCGCGGGTCACCTTGCCCGAGCGCGTATCGAGCCGGACATCGCCCGCGGTCAGCTCCGACGAGGCATTGCCCGAAGCGCGGCGGATCAGCGCGCGCAGCCGGGCGATCAGTTCCTCGGTCTGGAACGGCTTGGCGACATAATCGTCGGCGCCGGCATCGAGCCCGGCGACCTTGTCCGACCAGCTGTCGCGCGCGGTGAGCACCAGCACCGGCGTGGTCTTGCCTTCCTTGCGCCAGCGATCGAGCACGGTCAGCCCGTCGATCTCCGGCAGGCCGAGATCGAGCACGATCGCGTCATAGCTTTCGGTCGAGCCGAGGAAATGCCCTTCCTCGCCGTCGGTGGCGAGATCGATGGCATAGCCCGCGCCTTCCAGCGTGCTCTTGAGCTGCTGGCCGAGATTCGGCTCGTCTTCGACGATCAGGACGCGCATGTTTTCTCCCTTTGGGTTATATCGCTTCCGGTTATCACCGAAGCGGGCGCGATGAAATCCACGGCGATCAACGCCCGGTACGCCCGATCACCTGACCGGTGCGGCCATCGACATCGACCCAGATCACCGTGCCGTCACGCAGGAATTTGAGGGTATAGACCCCGCTCGGCAGTTCCAGGTCGAAACCGATATATTGCGCGCCCTTCATCGTCGGGACGACGCGACGCTCGATCTCCTTGAGCGGGAGGATGCGGCCCTGTCGCGTCGCCTGCCACGCAGCGCTCGCCTCACGCCCCGGATCGGGTGCGGCAGGCGCCGGCGATGCGACGAGAAGCAGCAGAAACGGGGTAATCCACATCCTCATTGCCGGGTGGCATAACGATCGCGGATTGAACACCCTGTGAATATTTTCTTCTGGCGCCGCGCCTAGCCCTTCATCGCGTCCAGCAGCTTGCGGACATCTTGGCTGCGCCCGCGCGGCAGGATCAGAATATCGTCGCCGCTCGCCACGACGATCAGGTCGCTCACCCCGATCATCGCCACGCGCGCGCCGTCGCTGCGCACCAGACAATTGGTCGAATCGAGCGCAATCACTTCGCCGCGCACCGCATTGCCGGCATGATCGAGATCGGAAAGCGAATGCAACGCATCCCAGCTGCCGACATCGCTCCACCCCATCGAAACCGGCACCACCGCGACCCGCGCGGCATGCTCCATCACCGTATAGTCGATCGAGCGATCAGGAGATTGGGCAAAGGCATCGGGCGCCGGCGCCAGCCGTTTCCCGTTTCGCCCTGCACCATCCATCGCGCGGGTCACCGCGTCGAGCATCGCCGGCTCGAACTGGGCCAAGGCTTCGAGATAGGCATCGGCGCGGAACAGGAAGATCCCGCCGTTCCACACATGATCGCCGCTCGCCAGCATGGCCTTGGCGGCTTCCAGCGGCGGCTTTTCGACGAAACGATCGACGCGATGCACACCACCGGAAATCTCGGCTCCGACACGGATATAACCGTAACCCGTTTCCGGCGCGTCCGGGGTGATGCCGAACGTCACCAGCCAGCCGTCGTCGACCAGCGGCAGCGCGGCGGCAATCGCGCGATGGAACGCGGCGACATCGGCGATGACGTGATCGGATGGCATGATCAGCAACGATGCGGCGCGATCCGCCACTGCCAATGCCGCGAGCGCGATTGCCGGTGCTGTGTTCCGCCCTGCCGGTTCGAGGATCAGCGAAGCCGGCGCCATATCGATCGCCTCCAGCTGTTCCTCGATCATATCGGCGTGGCGCGCGCTGGCGACGACGATCGGCGCGGCAAAGGCCGCGCCCCGCGCGCGCGCCGCCGTCAGCTGCAACATGGTTTCGGGCGCCGTAAGCGCCAGCATCTGCTTCGGCATTTCCGGGCGCGACATCGGCCACAGCCGTGTTCCCGCCCCGCCTGAAAGGATCACGGGAACGATCGTCCTGGAAATCGGCATGCATTTCTCCGCCCCGGAGCCAGCACCATTGCAATTGGATAATGCGGTGCGCAACCGTTTGATCCACCTCGGCCCGCGCAAGAGCCTTCAGCCTTTATTTGCCATTTGCTGCGATCACCTGTCGGAGAAGCTTACACCGGGGATCGGATGCCGGCAAAATGATCAGGGTTTTCAAGCACTACGTGCCGAATACGGTGCTATTGCTCGGGGTGCTGGATTTCCTGCTGCTGATCGCCGCGGCGGAAGCCGGGTGGGATTTCCGCGCGTGGCAGATCGATATGCTGGTGGAGCCGATATGGACCCGCCTGCCCCAGCTCCTGGCTTTCGCCGTGCCGCAAATGATCGCGATGGTCGCGGTCGGCGCCTATCAGGCGGACGTTCTGGTCTCGATCCGGCAGGCCGCGATGCGGCTGATGGTCGCGATATCGCTCGGCGTCCTGTTCCTGGCGGTGCTGTTCTTCTTCGTACCGAAGCTGACCTTCTGGCGATCGAACCTGCTCTACGCGATGCTGCTGGCGGCGGTCGGGCTGGTGATGGTACGCATCCTGTTCGGGCGCTTCCTTGGCGGCGAAAGGTTCAAGCGGCGCATCGTCGTGCTCGGCGCCGGAGCGCGGGCGGCGCGGCTGGCAAAGCTGGAGCGCGTGCCCGGATCGAGCTTCGTCGTCGTCGGCTATGTCGCGATGAGCGAGCCCGAGGTGCTGGTACCGCAGGCAATTGCGCGCGACGCGATCTACAATCTCGCCGAGCACGTCGTGCGGCTCAACGCGCAGGAAGTGGTGCTGGCGATCGAGGAGCGGCGCAACGCCTTGCCGCTCAAGGATCTGCTGCGCATCAAGACCACCGGCGTGCAGGTCAATGAATTTTCCGCCTTTCTCGAGCGCGAAACGGGGCGGATCGACCTGCAGACGGTCAACCCGTCCGCGCTGATCTTCTCCGACGGATTTTCCTCGGGCCGGATGCTGACCGCGATGGTCAAGCGCGGGTTCGACGTGATCGTCAGCGCGCTGATGCTGCTCGTCGCGTTGCCGCTGATCGTGCTGACCGCGATCGCGATCAAGCTGGAGAGCAAGGGCCCCGCTTTCTATCGCCAGCGCCGCGTCGGGCTGTTCAACGAGCCGTTCGACATCCCCAAGCTGCGCTCGATGCGGCAGGATGCGGAAATCTCCGGCGAAGCGGTGTGGGCGGCCGAACGCGACCCCCGCGTCACGCGCGTCGGGCGCTTCATCCGCAAGGTGCGGATCGACGAGTTGCCGCAATGCTGGAGCGTGCTGAAAGGCGAAATGAGCTTCGTCGGCCCGCGCCCCGAGCGCCCGCAATTCGTCGCCGATCTCGAGCGGGAGCTGCCTTATTACGCCGAGCGCCATATGGTGAAGCCCGGCATCACCGGCTGGGCGCAGATCAACTATCCTTATGGCGCCTCGGTCGACGATGCGCGGCACAAGCTCGAATATGACCTCTATTATGCGAAGAATTATTCGCCGTTCCTCGATCTCCTGATCCTGCTGCAGACCCTGCGGGTGGTGCTGTTCCCCGCCGGCGCGCGGTGAGGTGCAACCGCCGCTGACCCTGTGGAGCCACGCACTCGCCGCCTTTCTGTTCGGGATGCTGGCGCTGGTGCAGTTCCGTCAGCGCGGCGGCGGGCTACCGCGTGCGACGCTGATTGTTGCGCTTGGGGCTACCGCCCTATGGGCGCTGGCCGCCGCCGGGATCGACGCCCGTGATCCGATCACGCGGGTCGCCGAGGGCGGACGCAATCTCGCGTGGCTCGGCTTCATCTATGTCCTCGCGCGACGCGAATCCGCCGAACCGGAAGGACGCTGGCTCACTGCCGCTTATATCGCCTGTGCGCTGATCTTCGCGATCGCGACGGCGCTGGCGGTCGGCGAAGCAGCGGCCGCCGCAAGCAACAAGGCGGCGATCGGCGACGCGCGGATCGCGTTTCGCATGCTGGGGAGCGCCACCGCGCTATTGCTGATCTATCGCATGCAGGCCGCGCTCAGGGCGGACGAGCGCGGCGGCATCCGGGCTGCGGCGCTAGCAATGGCGCTGATGTTCTTCCTCGATCTCGTCATCAATCTGGCCTTGTGGACATCGACCGGGATTTCCGACGGATTGGTCGCGACGCGCGGGCTGGCGCTGATCGCTTTCGCCCCGCTGTTCGGGCTCGCGGTGCAGCGCAACGGCGAATGGACGCTGCAATTGTCGCGCAACGTGGCGTTTCTGGCGATCTCGCTGCTGCTGGCGGGGGTCTATATCGTCGTGATCGGGCTGGCGATGAGCATGATCGGCCAGGTCGGCGGACACAATACGCGCCTTGCGCAGACCGCATTCGTCTTCGGCACCGCCGCCGCGCTGCTGACGATCGCCTCGACGCCGTGGCTGCGCGCCTGGACCAAGGTCCTGGTCGCCAAGCATCTGTTCAGCCACCGCTATGATTATCGCGCCGAATGGCTGCGCTTTACCGAGACGCTCGGCGCACCGGGCGACAGCACCGCGCCGCTCGCGACGCGCGTGGTGAAGGCGGTGGCGGATGTCACCGACTCGCCCGCCGGGCTGTTGCTGATCGCACGCGACGGCGGGCTGGAGCGCGGCGCGGGGTGGAACTGGCCCGACGACAATGAGGGCCCGTCCGGCGACGACGCAAGGCTTCACGCGCATCTCGCCGCGACGCAACGGATCATCGCGCTGGATGCGGTCCGCGATGGCACCGCGCCGGCCGAGGAACGCGCGGCCACTCCCGCGTGGCTGTTCGAACGCAGCCATGTCTGGGCGATCGTCCCGCTGCTGCATTTCGACCAATTGACCGGCGCGATCGTGCTCGCCCGCCCGCCGCTCGATCGCGCGCTCGACTGGGAGGATTTCGACCTGCTCGGCGTCGCCGGCCGGCAAGTGGCGAGCTATCTCGCCGAGGAGCGGGCGCATGATGCGCTGGCCGACGCGCGGCGCTTCGACGAATTCAACCGCCGCTTCGCCTTCATCATGCACGATCTCAAGAATCTGGTGAGCCAGTTGACCTTACTCGCCCGCAACGCCGAGCGGCACGCCGACAATCCCGCCTTTCGCGCCGATATGGTCGAGACGCTGCGCGATTCGGCGCAGCGCATGAACAATCTGCTCGCGCGCCTCTCGCAGCATCACGGCGGGCGCGGCGAAGCCCTGCGCGAGGTGCCGCTGCAACGGCTGGCCGAGCGCATCGCCACGATGCGTCGCGCGCAACATCCCGTCCTCGTCACCGGCTCGACCGCGACCAATGCGCTGGCGGACGGCGCAGCGCTGGAAACGTTGCTCGGCCATCTCGTCCAGAATGCGATCGAGGCAAGCGCGGCCGATGCGCCGGTGACGCTCAACCTCGTCGACCTGCCCGCGACCCGGCAAGTGGCGGTGGAGGTGATCGATACCGGGCGGGGCATGTCCCCCGCATTCGTGCGCGATCGTCTGTTCAAGCCGTTCGTCTCGGGCAAGCCCGGCGGGTTCGGGCTCGGCGCGTTCGAGGCGCGGCAACTCGCCGAGGCGATGGGCGGCAGCGTAACGGTGGACAGCCGCGAGCGCGAGGGCACGCGGTTCCGCGTCACGCTCCGCGCGGCCGCGGCGGTGGAGCAGGCGGCATGAGCGAGCGCCCCAAGACGCTGCCCAAATTGCTGATCGTCGAGGACGATCTGGGGCTGCAGCGCCAGTTGCGCTGGGCCTATGACGGCTATGAGGTGATCGTCGCCAGCGATCGCGAAAGCGCGATCGACGCGCTTCGGCAGCATGAGCCCGCGGTGGTGACGCTCGACCTCGGGCTCCCGCCCGATCCGGACGGGACGACCGAGGGGTTCGCCACCCTGACCGAGATCCTCGCGCTCAAGCCCGATACCAAGGTGATCGTCGCCTCCGGCCACGGCGCGCGCGAAAGTGCGTTGCGCGCGATCGCCGACGGCGCGTGGGATTTCTATCAGAAGCCGATCGACATCGATGCCCTGGGGCTGATCGTCGCGCGCGCCTTCCATGTCCACGCGCTTGAGGCGGAGAACCGCCGGCTCGCGGCGGCAAGCACCGCTGCCGCGGCAATGGCGGGGCTGATCAGCGCCGCGCCGGAGATGCTCAAGGTGACGCGGACGATCGAGCGTGTCGCGCCGGCCGACGTGTCGGTGATGCTGCTCGGCGCGAGCGGCACCGGCAAGGAATTGCTCGCGCGCGAGGTGCATGACGCCTCGCCGCGCCACGCCGGTGCATTCGTCGCGATCAATTGCGCGGCGATCCCCGAAACGCTGCTCGAAAGCGAGCTGTTCGGGCATGAGAAAGGCGCGTTTACCGGCGCGGTGAAGACCACCGAGGGCAAGATCGAACAGGCGCATGGCGGCACCTTGTTTCTCGACGAGATCGGCGACGTGCCGCTGGCGCTGCAGGTCAAATTGCTGCGCTTCCTGCAGGAGCGGACGATCGAGCGGATCGGCGGGCGGCGCGCGATCGCGGTCGACACGCGGATCGTCTGCGCCACGCATCGCGATATCGACGCAATGGTGGCGGAGGGCAGCTTCCGCGAGGATCTCTATTACCGGCTGGCCGAAATCGTCATCCGCATCCCCTCGCTCGCCGAGCGGCCGGGCGACGCGGCGTTGCTCGCGCGGCATTTCGTCACCCGCTATGCCGCGACGATGAACCCGGCGGTGACCGGGCTCTCGCCCGATGCGCGCGCCGCGATCGATGCCTGGGGCTGGCCGGGCAATGTCCGCGAGCTGGAGAATCGCGTGAAGCGCGCGGTGATCATGGCCGACGGCAAACTCATCACCGCCGCCGATCTCGACCTTGCCGAGCCGGATGATACGCCGATCAACCTGCGCGCGGTGCGCGAGGCGGCCGATCGCACCGCGATCCGCCGCGCGCTGGCGCGCGCCGACGGCAATATCAGCAACACCGCGCGGCTGCTGGGGATCAGCCGCCCGACGCTTTACGACCTGCTCAAGAATTACAATCTGGCCGACGGATAATTGACCGTTCGTGCTGCGCTGCGGTAGCCGGCTGGGCATGGAAGCAACCCTCGCCCGCATCGCTGCGGCGCTGGAGCGCATCGCTCCGCCGCCGCCGGTTTTCGCCGATCCGCTGGCGCACCCGGCCTATGTCTGGCGCGACCGCGTGCTGACCGCGACGCGCGCCTTCGCGCCGCTGCCGATCGCGTTGCTGCAGGGCGTCGACGCGCAGAAGGACGTACTCCACGACAACCTCACCCGGCTCGCCACGGGTCATGCCGCGCAGGATGTGCTGCTGTGGGGCGCGCGGGGCACCGGCAAGTCCGCGCTGGTCAAGGCCAGCGTCGCGGCGATCCAGGCCGAGGGCGGCGCGCTGGCATTGATCGAGGTGGCGGCCGACCGGCTCGATACCATGCCCGCGCTGTTCGCGACGATCGCCAACGTGCCGCGCGCCTTCGTGCTGTTTCTCGACGATCTCGGGATCGATGCGGTCGGCGATGCGCGGACTTTGCGCTCGCTGCTCGAGGGTGGCGCGGAGGCGCGGCCGGCGAACGCGCGGCTGGTGGTGACCTCGAATCGCCGCCATCTGGTGCCGCGCGACATTCACGAGCAGGAAAATGCGATCAATCCGCGCGATTCGGTCGACGATCAGCTCGCGCTCGCCGATCGATTCGGGCTGAGCCTCGGCTTCCACGTCGTCGATCAGGATCATTATCTGGCGATCGTGCGCGGCTATACCGAGCGCTACGGCCTGCCGTTCGACGCGGCGGAGGCGGTGCAATGGGCCACGCGCCGCGGCAGCCGATCAGGGCGTGTCGCGTGGCAATATATCACCGATCTTGCGGGGCGGGCCGGGATCGCGCTCTAAAATCGGCCTGTTAAATCTGCCTCTCTTGTGCTCCCGCGAAGGCGGGAGCCCAGACTGGGTCCCCGCCTTCGCGGGGACACAAAGAGGAGTACCACCACCCCGGCGAAGGCCGGGGTCCAGTCACGACCGGCCCGATGCTGGACCCCGGCCTTCGCCGGGGCGAGTCACATTGCGCGCGCA
>JAFKLV010000056.1 GCA_017304125.1 Sphingomonadales bacterium | reverse complement strand
GCCGGGCGTGGGCCGACCGCCTTGAACGTGGCGAGATAGCCACCGGCCGACGGCATATTCTCCATGCTTACCAGCTGATAGCCGATCGCACCGAACTCGCAGCGCAGCAGCGCGGGCGGCATGCCATGATCGACCACCAGCCGGTTGGCATCGACCACCACCACCAGCCCTTCCGGCCGCAGCGACGGTCGCATCCGCCACAGGAATTCATAGGGCTGCTCAATCTCATGATACATGTGCACCATGAAGATCCGGTCGAAGCTGGCATCGGGCAGCTTGGGATCGGCCGGCGCGCCGAGCCGCACGCTCACATTGTCGAGCCGCTCGCGCGCGACGCGCTCGGCCAGCGCATCGCGCACCGCCGGGAAGATATCCTCGGCCAGCACCCGCCCGTCCTTGCCGACGCGCTGCGCCAGGCGGATCGTGTAATAGCCCTCGCCCGCGCCGATATCGGCGACGGTCATGCCCGGCCTGATCTTCGCGCGATCCATCACCGTGGTCGCTTCGTTGAGCCGGTCGCGCGCTTCTTCGTTCGACCAGCGCGACGAGACGATATGCGCGACCGGGCGATCGGCAGCGGGAAACGGCCCCGGCTCGCCCTTGTCATCATGCCGGATCAGCGGCTGCGACCCGTCGCACCCGCTCAGCATCACCGCCAGAGCAATCAGGGCCGCACCCAATCTCAATCGACGTCCTCCACATCGACCGTCTCGCCCGTCACGCGCTGCGACAGCGCGGCGGCCATGAAATCGTCGAGATCGCCGTCGAGCACGTCGCCCGGCGAGGTGGAGGTGGTGCCGGTGCGCAGATCCTTCACCAGCTGATACGGCTGGAGGACATAGGAACGGATCTGATGCCCCCAGCCGATATCGGTCTTGGTGGCGTTGACCGCATTGGCCTCTTCCTCGCGCTTGCGCAGTTCATGCTCGTAGAGCCGCGCACGGAGCTGGTTATAGGCCTCGGCGCGGTTCTTGTGCTGGCTGCGCTGGTTCTGGCAGGCGACGACGATCCCGGTCGGCAAGTGGGTGATACGCACCGCCGAATCGGTGGTGTTGATATGCTGCCCGCCCGCGCCCGAGGCACGATAGGTATCGATGCGCAGCTCGCTGTCGTTGATCTCGATATCGATCGAATCGTCGATCACCGGATAGACCCACACCGACGAGAAGCTGGTGTGGCGCCGCGCCGAGCTGTCATAGGGCGAGATGCGCACCAGCCGATGCACGCCGCTTTCGACCTTGGCATAGCCATAGGCATTCTCGCCCTTGACCAGCAGGGTGGCGGATTTGATCCCGGCCTGTTCGCCCGCGTGATAATCGACCAGCTCGACCTTATAGCCGCGGCGTTCCGCCCAGCGCGTGTACATGCGCTGGAGCATTTCGGCCCAATCCTGGCTCTCGGTGCCGCCGGCGCCGGCGTTGATCTCGAGATAGGTATCGTTGCTGTCCGCCTCACCGGCGAGCAGCGCCTTCACCTTATCCTGCTGCGCCCGCTCGGCGAGCTGGGCGAGCGCCTGCGTCCCCTCGACCGCCAGTTCCTCGTCGCCCTCGGCCTCGGCCAGTTCGATCAATTCGCTGGTATCGGTCAGTTCGCGCTCGATCGCGCGGGTCGCGGTAATCGCCTCGTCGAGCCGGCGACGTTCGCGCATCACCTCCTGCGCCTGCTTGGGATTTTCCCACAAGGTCGGGTCTTCGACCCGCGCATTCAGCTCGTCGAGCCGGCGGAGCGCACGATCCCAATCGAGGAAGCGGCGCAACAGCGCCAGCGCCTCGTTGATCGTCTCGACATGGGCGTGCGCCTCGGCGCGCATTTTCTGTTCTCCAAAAACTCGTCATTCCGGCGGAGGCCGGAATCTCGCGGGGCAAGCAATGCGCCTGATAACCGGGAGATCCCGGCCTTCGCCGGGATGACGTCTCAATTCAAGCCGGCGGGGGCTTTAGTAAATTCCCCCTTGCCGCTGCAAGAAGTCGCTGTCGCCCGGCTGTGCATGCGACGCGGCGCTGGTCGCGGTGGCGGTCGGCGCGGCTTCGGGCCGGCGCGGCGCGCGGCGCGCCTCGCTCTGCGGCTTGAACGCTTCCCAGATCACCGCAGGCGTATAGTCGCCAACGCCCGGCCACGCGCCGAACACGGGGCGACCGCTGGCGCGATCGATCCGCACCATGCGGATCCCCTCGGGCGCACGGAACGGCACTTTCTCCATCCCGTCGAACGCCTTGACCGCAAATTCCTTGAAGATCGGCGCCGCCATCGTGCCGCCCTGAGCATAGCCGCCGAGACTGGTCGGCGTGTCATAGCCCATATAGAGCCCGCCGACCATTTGCGGCGTCCCGCCGATGAACCACACGTCGGTCGGCCCCGAATTGGTGCCGGTCTTGCCGAACATCGGGCGATTGAGATCGCGCAGCACGGTCGCGGTGCCGCGCTGGACCACGCCCTCGGTGATATGGATCATCTGATAGGCGGTCATCGCATCGACCACCTGCCGCCCGCGCAGCCCCGGGCGCGGCATCGGCTTGCCGTCCCAATCGGGCATGTTGCAGCGATCGCAGGCACGCCAATTCTCCGGCCAGATCACCTTGCCGTGACGATCCTGCACGAAATCGACCAAAGTCGGCGAATGCCAGCGGCCCTGATTGGCCAGCACGCCATAAGCGTTGACCATCCGCATCACCGTCGTCTCGCCCGCGCCCAGCGCATAGGAGAGATAGGGCTGATAATCGCCGATGTTCATCGCCTTCATCAGCCCGACGACATTGGTCATGCCGGTCTGCGCGGCGGCGCGCACCGTCATCAGGTTGCGCGATTGCTCGATGCCCCAGCGCATCGTGTGCGGGCCGGCGCCACGGCTGTTCCCGAAGTTGCGGAAGCATTTCTGCCCCAGCCGCGCGCCCTGATAGACGCAGAACGGGCCGTCGACGATGATCGACGCCGGGGTCATGCCGTGTTCGAGCGCGGCGGAATAGACGATCGGCTTGATCGTCGAGCCCGGCTGGCGCAGCGCCTGCGTCGCGCGGTTGAACGACTGGACCGAGGATTCGAACCCGCCCTGCATCGCGAGGATGCGGCCGGTCGACGGCTCCTGCACCACGAACCCGCCGGAGACCTTGGGCACCGCGCGCAACGCGAACTGCCCGCCCTGCGGCGCGACCGCGATGATGTCGCCCGGCTTGATCGCGGCAAAGGCGGTGCCGCCCTGCCCGCGCACCGGTATCTGCGCCAGATCGCGCGGCATCGATCCGGTATCGCCATTGGCAAAGCCGATCTTCCACGCATCGCCGTCACGCGCGATCGCGATCGCGGCGCGCCAGTCGTCGAAATCGAGGCTGATATTGGTATTGGCGAGCGCGCCGAGCCAGGTATCGCCCTCGAAATCGACATGCCGCATCGGCCCGGCCCAGCCACGCCCGCGGTCATAGCGCAGCAACCCGTCGCGCAGCGCCTTCGCGGCATAGGCCTGAAGCTTGGGATCGAGCGAGGTGCGCACCCACAAGCCGCCCGAATAGACGCTGTTGGGCCCGTCGCGCGCGGTCTCGCCATATTTGCCAATCAGCTGGCGGCGGACTTCCTCGACGAAATAGCCGCCGACCTGCTCGAATTTCGGCGCGCGCCGGATGATCGCGTCGATCGGCGTCGCGCGGGCGGCGTCGCGTTGCGCTTCGGTGATGTAGCCGTTCTTGGCCATCTCGCCGAGCACCCAGTTGCGGCGAGCGAGCGCGCGATCGGTGTCGCGGAACGGATCATAGTTCGACGGCCCCTTGGGCAGAATGGCGAGATAGGCCATCTGCGGCAGGCTGAGCTCGTTCAGCTCCTTGTCGAAATAGGCGTGGCTCGCAGCCTCGACGCCATAAGCGTTACGCCCGAGGAAAATCTGGTTGAGATACAGCTCAAGGATCTGCTGCTTGCTCAGCGAATCCTCGATGCGCCACGCCAGCACCGCTTCGCGCATCTTGCGCGTCGGCGAATAAGCGTTGCCGATCAGCAGGTTCTTCGCGACCTGCTGGGTGATCGTCGACCCGCCCTTGGCGCGCCGCCCGCTGCCCAG
Source organism: Sphingomonadales bacterium (assembly GCA_017304125.1). Taxonomy (GTDB): domain Bacteria; phylum Pseudomonadota; class Alphaproteobacteria; order Sphingomonadales; family Sphingomonadaceae; genus Sphingomonas. The sequence goes on along the minus strand of JAFKLV010000056.1, from coordinate 4,113 downwards.
CTTCGACACATAATCGACCACCGCACCGGCCAGGCCGGGGTAGTCGACGCCGTGATGTTCGAAGAAGGTCTTGTCCTCGGCCGACAGGAACGCGTGGATCAACTGTGGCGGATATTCGGCGAACGACAGTTCGACGCGGCGCTCGCGCGCGTAGGAATAGATCGGCGTGCCGTCGCCCCCGCGCACATTGGTCGGCAGCGGTGGCTCATAGGTGCGCAACTGATCGACCGACGGCAGATCGCGCGCGATCGTGAACCAGAAGACGCCATAAGCGATCGCCGCCAGCATCGCGACCGCGGCGGCCAGCTTCACCCAGCGCTTCGCCCATGCGTCACGCACCGCCTGCCGCCAGTGGCCGGCATCGCGGCGGAGCTTGATCGTCGTTTCGGGTTCAGGGGGAGAGGACGCCATACGCTTGGCCGCTGTTTAGCAGGATTGCACTGCGGGGGAACCCGGCATTATTTCGCCGCGATCCGCCGCGCGAAATAGATTTGCACCGCGCGCTTCACGCTTTCGGCGATTTTGGTGCGCCCGGCCTTGCTGTCAAGGAAGGCGGCATCCTTGGGATTGGAGATATAGCCGGTCTCGAACAGGATCGAGGGCATGTCCGGCGCTTTCAGCACCATCAGCGAGGCCATGCGGTGGAATTTGGCCTTGGTCGGCATCAGCGGCGCGGCCTCGCGCCCGAGCAGCCGCGCGAAGCCCGCCGAGGCGTTCATCGTCTCGCGCTGGGTGAGATCGATCAGGATCGTCGAGACATCCGGATTCTGATCGAGATCGACCCCGGCGATGATGTCGGACTTGTTCTCGCGTGCGGCGAGCCGTGCTGCTTCCTTGTCGGATGCCACCTCCGACAGGGTATAAGCGGTCGCGCCGGTGGCATCCCCTGCCCCCACGCTGTCGCAATGGATCGAGATGAACAGATCGGCGTGCATCCGCCGCGCGATGCCGAAGCGCTCGCGCAGCACCAGATAACGATCGTCGCTCCGCGTCAGCGCGACGCGCACGCGGCCGCTGGCCACCAGAGCATCGCGGATCGCCTTGGCGATCTTGAGCGTCACGTCCTTTTCGCGCAGCCCGGTCGCAGGGTTGATCGCGCCGGGATCGGGGCCGCCATGGCCGGCGTCGATCACCACCAACGGGCGATCCGCCTCCCCCTCCGCACGCGGCAACGGCACGCGCCGCGCCGAGGGGATCGGTGCCGACACGCGATAATCGGCGGTGCGCTGGAAGCCGAGGCCGAACGGCTGGAAACTCAGCGGCCGATCGTCGATCGCCGCGGTGAAATGGCGCGCATCGGTCGGCGCGAGGATCAGCGCCAGCGTCCGCCCCTGATCCTCGAACCCGCCGCCGGACACCAGCATCGGGCGATCGAGATCGAGCACGACGCGGGCGCCGTCATTGCCGCGCCAGCCCTGCCGGATCGCGCTGATCGCGCCCTCGCCGGGCAGTGACGGGCCGGGGCGCGCGCCGTCGATATCGATCGCGATGCGGCGCGGGCCATCGAGGACGAAGCTGGAGGCTTGCTCCACCGCGGCGTCGAAATGGATCAGCACGCGGCCGCCCTCGATCTCGACGCGCTGGACGGTGGTGGCCTGCACGGGCGCCGTGGACACGACAATGGCGAGCAGCGCAGACGCGCATCGCCATCCTATCGCTCCGGCCCACCGCCCCGCCATCGAGAAACCGCCCTTTACCCCTTTTACACGCGCCTTATCGCGGCGCCTTTCCACGCTGGCCCGGCGTCGGTTAACAGAAGCTTGACGTCACAACGAGCTTTTTGCGGCGGAATGAGCCGCTTCGCGCCAGTTGATGCATGACAAGTCCGGTGCTAATCCCCATCTCGACCGGACAGGTACGTTGTATTCGTGCCTTTACTTCCGGCCCACCGCCCGGCTCGCGTTTTGCGGGGCCGGGCATTCAGGTTGACGTTCGAATGCCGCATCTTTTCCCACCGCTGAACCGCCCGGCTTTCGCCGGCGGCGCGGGTTCGGGCCTGTTCCGGGGCGAAGCGCCCCGGCGTGCGGCACGAGCGAAGGCGATTTTACCAACAATTCGCGTGGCCGGGCGCAGCGCCCCGCCATTGCCAGATTATCGCACGACGGCGCCGCCCGGCGGCACGCGTGCGCGGAGACCATATAATGACCATGCGTATGCTGATCGACGCACGCCACCGGGAGGAAACCCGGGTGGCCGTCGTCAAGGGAAACCGGATCGAGGAATTTGATTTCGAGAGCGCTGAGCGCAAGCAGCTCAAGGGCAACATCTATCTCGCCAAGGTAACCCGCGTCGAACCGTCGCTGCAGGCGGCGTTCGTCGATTACGGCGGCAATCGCCACGGCTTCCTCGCCTTTTCCGAAATCCACCCGGATTATTATCAGATCCCCAAGGAGGATCGCGACGCGCTGCTGCGTGAAGAGGCGGAGCATGCCGCCGAAGAAGCGAAGCTGCGCGCCGAGCAGGAAGACGCCGAGGACGCCGACGCCCCGTCCGACGACGATATCGAGCGTTTCGAGGATGATGGCGGGATGGACCCGGACGTCGCCGAGGAACTGGACGGTGAGGCACGCCCCGCCCGCTCGACCGTCAACGACGATCAGGTCGAGGCGCTGCGCCAGCGCCGCCTGAACCTGCGCCGCCGCTACAAGATTCAGGACGTGATCCATCGCCGGCAGGTGCTGCTCGTGCAGGTGGTGAAGGAAGAGCGCGGCAACAAGGGCGCCGCGCTGACCACCTATCTCAGCCTCGCCGGCCGTTATTGCGTGCTGATGCCCAATACGTCGCACGGCGGCGGCATCTCGCGGAAGATCAGCAACACCGGCGATCGCAAGCGCCTGAAGTCGATCATGGCGGAGCTGAAGCTGCCGCCGTCGATGGGCTGCATCGTCCGCACCGCGGGCCTCCAGCGCACCAAGACCGAAATCAAGCGCGACTTCGATTATCTTGCGCGGCTGTGGGACGGCATTCGCGAACAGACGCTGGCCTCGTCGGCGCCGGCGCTGATCTATGGCGACAGCGACCTGATCAAGCGCGCGATCCGCGATATCTATAACAAGGATATCGACGAAGTGATCGTCGAGGGCGATGAAGGCTATCGCCAGGCGAAGGACTTCATGAAGCTGCTGATGCCGAGCCACGCGCGCCGCGTGAAGCATTACAGCGATCCGATCCCGCTGTTCCAGCGCAGCCATGTCGAGGATCAGCTCGCCGCGATGTATCATCCGGTGGTGCAGCTGAAGTCCGGCGGCTATCTGGTGATCAACCCGACCGAGGCGCTGGTGTCGATCGACATCAACTCGGGCCGGTCGACCCGCGAACATAATATCGAGCAGACCGCGACCGCGACCAATCTGGAAGCGGCGCACGAGATCGCCCGCCAGCTGCGCCTGCGCGACATGGCCGGGCTGGTCGTGATCGACTTCATCGACATGGACAATAATTCCAACGTCCGGAAGGTCGAGAAGGCAGTCAAGGAAGCGCTCAAGAACGATCGCGCGCGCATCCAGGTCGGCCGCATCTCGTCGTTCGGCCTGATGGAAATGAGCCGCCAGCGGCTGCGCACCGGCGTGCTCGAGGCATCGACCCGCGCCTGCCCGCATTGCGAAGGCACCGGGCTGGTCCGCACCGCCTCGTCGGCCGGCCTCTCTGCGCTGCGGCTGCTCGAGGATGAGGCGGCACGCGGGCGCGGCTCGCTGCTGACGCTGCGCGCCAGCCAGGAAGCCGCTTTCTACGTCCTCAACCGCAAGCGCAGCGATATCGCCGAGATCGAGGATCGCTACGGCGTGCGCGTCGAGATCCTGCCCGACGGCGAGCAGGAAGGCGCGCGCATGTCGGTCGAGGCCGCCGGCCCGCCGCCGGCCTATGCGCCGAAGTTCGCCGCCCCGGTCGAGGAAATCGAGGAAGATTTCCCCGAGGAGTACGAGGTCGACGAGGCCGAGGAAGAGGAAGTCGCCGAGGAGCGTCACGCGGGTCAGCCGCGCGAGGATGGCGAGCGCGAGGGCGGCCGTCGTCGCCGTCGCCGTCGCGGTCGGCGCGGTCGCGGGCGGCCGGAGAATGGCGAGGGCCATGAGGAGGGCGAGGAACTCGCCGCCGAGGGCGATGAGGGCGCCGAGG
>JAFKLV010000055.1 GCA_017304125.1 Sphingomonadales bacterium | reverse complement strand
AGCACGCGCTCGCCGCGCTTGAGCGCCGGGGCGATCCGCTCCTCCCAATAAGGCAGCACGCGCGCGATCGTATCCTTGAGGCTTTCGGTCGCCGGCACGTCGATACCGGCATAACGGCGATCATTGCTCAGATCATAAGCGCCGCCCGCATCGAGCGGCGGCGGCGGCACGTCGAAGCTGCGGCGCCAGATATGTACCTGCTCGTCGCCGTGCCTGGCGGCGGTCTCCGCCTTGTCGAGCCCGGTGAGCCCGCCATAGTGCCGCTCGTTGAGCCGCCAGTCCTTCTCGGTCGGCAGCCACAGCCGCCCCATCGCCTCGAGCGCCAGATTGAGCGTCTTGATCGCCCGCGTCTGCAGCGAGGTGAAGGTCATGTCGAAATCGAGGCCCTTCGCCGCCATCAGCTCGCCGGCAGCGCGCGCTTCGGCCGCCCCCTTCTCGGTCACGTCGACATCCCACCAGCCGGTGAAGCGGTTTTCGAGGTTCCACGCCGACTGGCCGTGGCGGATCAGGACGAGGCGGGGCATTGGCACTCCTTGCGATGGATGCCGCCGGTCTGTAGCGCGTTCCACATATCCGGCAACTGTGGAGCGGCACATCATGGCGATCGTCAGGCAGACTCTGGTTTATGATGGCCCCGGCGGCCCGTTCGAAGGCGTCATCGCTTATGAGGACGAGGTGGAAACCGCGCGTCCCGGCGTGCTGCTCGTCCCCAATGTGCTGGGCCAGAAGGAAGACGATAACGTCAACGCCGAGAATCTCGCCAAGCTTGGCTATGTCGCCTTCGCCTGCGACGTGTTCGGCCAGGGCCGGCGCAAGACGCGCGCGTCCGAAAACGTCGCCGAATATATGAACGAGCTCAACGCCGATCGCGCGCTGATGCGCGACCGGCTCGCGGCGTCGCTGAACACGCTGAAGGGCTTCGGCCACGTCGACGCCGCCAGGACGGCGGCGGTCGGCTATTGCTTCGGCGGCAAATGCGTCCTCGACATGGCGCGCGCCGGGCTCGATTTCCTCGGCGGGGTGAGCTTCCACGGCGTCTACGACCGACCCGATTACGCCAACGTCGCGCCGATCACCGCCAAATTGCTCGTCTGCCACGGCTGGGAAGACCCGATCGCTCCCCCTGATGCGATGGTCGCGCTCGGCCGCGAGCTGACCGACAGCGGCGCCGACTGGCAGATCCACGCTTATGGCAATGCCGGCCACGCCTTCACCGATATTTCGCTGAAGGGCGCCGCATCGCACCCCGGCCTTGCCTATGAGCCGCGCGCCGACCGGCGCAGCTGGAAGGCGATGCAGGATTTCCTCGCCGAATTATTCGTCTGAGAGTCCTTTTGGAAAGTGCGGTTTCGCCACATTTTCCAAAAAAGACCCTGAACCGGCAGGAAATATCTCGGCGCAAAATGCTGGCAGGCTGGTGACGGCCGTGTAAAGGTGTGGGGTCACGCGGGGGGCCGCGTCGCTCACAACAACGCGGGTATCCATGCAACGTTTCCTCATCGGCATCGCCGGTATCGTCGTGATCCTGTTGATCGCGCTGGCCTTGTCGACCGATCGCCGCGCGATCCGGCTGCGCGTCGTCGGCGCCGCATTCGCGCTCCAGGCGGGGATTGCGGTGCTGGTGCTGTATGTGCCCGCCGGGCGGCATGTGCTCGCCTTCCTGTCGGGCGGGGTGGCGAACCTGTTGTCCTATGCCAATGCCGGGACTTCCTTCCTGTTCGGCAAGCTTGCCAGCGATCCCTTGGGGAAGAATTTCGCGATCCAGGCGCTGCCGGTGATCATCTTCTTCGCCGCGCTGGTTTCGATCCTTTACTATCTCGGGATCATGCAGCTCATCGTGCGCTGGATCGGCGGCGCGATCGAGAAGGTAATCGGGGTGAGCAAGGTCGAAAGCCTGTGCGCCGCCGCCAATATCTTCGTCGGCCAGTCCGAATCGCCGCTGGTGATCCGCCCCTATCTCGCCGCGCTGACCCCGGCCCAGCTGTTTACCGTGATGACCAGCGGGATGGCGGGCGTCGCCGGGACGATCCTTGCGGCTTATGCCTCAATGGGGATCAAGATCGACTATCTGCTTGCCGCGTCGTTCATGGCCGCGCCGGGCGGGATCCTGATGGCGAAGATCATCATGCCCGATCGCCACGAGCCGGCCGAGGGCGAGCTGCCGCTCGGCGACATGAGCGAGCAGGATCGCCAGATCGCGCTGGCCGAGGCGCGGATCAGCGGCAAGGGGCCGGCGGCGCTGCTCCCCGAAGGGACGCCCGGCGAACCGATGCCGCAGGCGACCCATGACGAGGAAAAGCCCGCCAACCTCATCATGGCCGCCGCACAGGGTGCACAGACCGGCGTGCGGCTAGCGGTGGCAGTGGGCGCGATGGTGCTGGCGTTCGTCGCTTTGGTCGCGCTCGCCAACGGCCTGCTCGGCGGAATCGGCGCGTGGTTCGGCTATCCGGAGCTGAGCTTCCAGGGGCTGCTCGGCTATGTCTTCGCGCCCGTCATGTATCTGCTCAACGTGCCGTGGAAAGAGGCGGGGATCGCCGGCGGCCTGTTCGGGCAGAAGATCGTGCTCAACGAGTTCGTCGCTTATATCTCGCTCGGCGAGCAGCAGGGGCAATTGAGCCAGCGGACGGTGGCGATCGTCACATTTGCCTTGTGCGGCTTCGCCAATTTCTCCTCGATCGCGATCCAGATGGCGGTGACGGGCAGCCTCGCCCCCAATCAGCGCCCGACGATCGCGCGGCTCGGTATCCGCGCGCTGTTCGCCGGCAGCCTCGCCAATCTGATGTCGGCGGCGCTGGCCGGGTTGCTTATCGGCTGACCGGCCCGAGCGTCAGCAGCCACATATCGGGCGGCGCGCCGAAGCGCAGCGGGACGTTGCTGGTGCCGATCCCCGCGCTGACCACGATGATGCGCCCACCCTCGCGGATCAGCCCGCAGCGGTAACGATTGCCGTTGATGCGCGAGACAGTCATCACCGGCCCGATCAGCGGCAGCACGATCTGCCCGCAATGCGTATGGCCGGCGAGCAGCAAGGCGTGGTCGGCCGGCAGGAATTGCACCAGATCGGGCGAATGGGTGACGAACACGCGCGCCAGCGGCGCACGCCACGCCAGCTTGTCGAGCCCGACATAGACCGGGCCGAGCTGCGCCGTCCCCGCCGACGTATCCCCCGCCAACCCGAGCCCGAGCGGGCCAGCGCGAACCGCGACATTATCCTCGGCATGAATGCCCGCCGCGATCAGCGGCCCCCGCAACGCGGCACCGGCTTCCTCGTCGTGATTGCCGAACACCACGAACGTCCCGAGCGGCGGCGCGAGCCGGGACAGCGCCGCCGCAATCACCTGCGCGCGCGCTGGGGTCGCGCGTTGGTCGTAACCAGCGAGCAGGTCGCCGGCGATCAGCACGATATCGGGTCGCGCCGCCGCCACCGCCGCCACCACCCGTTCGAGCCGCGCGCGATCGGTGCTGAGATTGCCATAATGCAGGTCGCTCAACAGCATGACGCGCACTGGCGGCGCGCCGCGCGGCCAATCGGGCAGGCCGATAGCGGCGCTGCGCAGCACCGGGTCGGCGCGGCCGTTGCGCACGCCGATCGCGATCGTCAGCAACAGGATCAGGGCCGCGATCGCGGCGACGAACGCAATCGGCCGGCGCATGCGCGGTGATAGTCATGCCGGGCCGTCCAACGCCAGCGTTGATGTCGCCGCGCCACCGCTCCGACCGCCGTTTCCGGCGCACGTCCCAAAGCGAAACAAGTGTTGGGGCTGGCGAAGCCCTCGTTATGGAGGCAAACTAGCCATAAACTATTGCCCGCTAGACGGGGAGGTATTGTGCGACCACGCGTCGTATCGGATGCAGGGATTCAGGAGGATTGCGATGCGTCGGCGGCCAGTGGCGTCGCCGACCTGTTCGATACTCCCCGAAAGGATGTGGATTTGACGGGCGTGACGACGACGAGTGCGAGCGCGGAATCGCCTGTCGCCGGCAATCCGCCCGCGATCCGCCTCGACAAGGGCAAGGTCCGCGGGCTGCTCTTTCTGGGGCTGTGTCTGTGCGACATCGCCGCGATCCGCGCCGGTTTCTCGGTCGGCCGCGCGATCCGCGACTGGCGCTGGCTGGCGCCCAATGGGATCGAGCTTGGCTGGCTGATCCTGCCGCTCCATTTGCTGTTCGCCTCGCGCAACGGCGCGATCTCGCGCGTCGCACTCGAGCGATTGTCCGAATCGGTGCGCCGCGCGCTCGGGGCATTCATCATGGCGACCAGTGCGGTCGCGCTGCTGCTGTTCTTCCAATATGCCGGGCCATTGGTGTCGCGCGCCGCGTTCGGCGTCTCGATCGTCAGCAGTATCGCCTTCATCACGATGGGGCGGCTGATCTTCGCAATGTGCTTCGTCAGTCCCGTGCCGGGCGGGCTGACCGGTGAATTGCTGATCGTCGACGGGGTCGCGCCGCGGCCGGGCGCCTATCACGTCTTCGACGCCGCGGCCGCCGGGTTCCGCCCCGATCTCAACGACCCGCAGATGCTGGCGCGGCTCGCCGCCTTGGTCGGGCCATTCGATCGCGTGATCGTCTCGACGGTCGAGGAGCGGCGCCACCAATGGGCGCTGCTGATGAAGGCCTATAGCGCAACCGCCGAGGTGTTGCTGGAGGGTGAGACCCCGCTCGGCGCGATCGGTATCGGGCGTTATCACGGGCATGACACGATCGTCGTCGCGCGCGGGCCGATGTCGCTCGGCGCGCGGATCAAGAAGCGCGCGATGGACGTCGCGCTGGCGGGCGGCGCGACCCTGTTCGTCGCGCCGCTGCTGGTGCTCGTGGCAATCGCGATCAAGCTCGAAAGCCGCGGCCCGGTGCTGTTCGCCCAAACACGTCTCGGGCGTGACAACAAGCCGTTCAAGATCCTCAAATTCCGCAGCATGAAGACGCAGAGCAGCGATTTTTCGGGCAATCGCTCGGCAACGCGTGACGACGATCGCATCACCCGCGTCGGCCGGATCATCCGTCGCACCAGCATCGACGAGCTGCCGCAGCTGTTCAACGTGCTGAAGGGCGACATGAGCATCGTCGGCCCGCGCCCGCATGCTTTGGGCTCGCTCGCCGGCGACAAATTGTTCTGGGAAGTGACGCAGAAATACTGGCTGCGCCACACGCTGAAGCCGGGGATCACCGGGCTGGCGCAGATCCGCGGCTATCGCGGCGCCACGCACGAGCAATCGGATCTGGAAAAGCGCCTTCAGGCCGATCTGGAATATATCGACGGCTGGCGGCTATCGCGCGACATTTCGATCATCTTCAACACGATCCGCGTGATCGTCCACCCGCAGGCCTATTGAAGCCTGTCACACCGGCGCAGGCCGGTGTGGCAAAGGAGGATCAGGCCGTCCGCCTGATCTTCGGGCGGCGCGGGCGGCGGCGTTCGGACCAGACGAACTGGGTCGCAACGCCGAAGTTGAACACCGCGCTCATCAGCGCGCCGGCCACCCCGGCGAGCGCCCAATTGCCCTCATCCGCCAGCACCAGATCGGCGACCCCGATATTGGCGAGCGTGCCGATTGAGCAGACGAGGCAGAAGACGAAGTAGCCGATAACGAAGCGCCCGCCGCGCAGCCGCTGCGAGCGATAGGTGACCGAATTGTTGACGACATAGTTCAGCGTCATCGCCACCGCGGTGGCGGTGGTCTGCGCGACGAGGAAGGTGCTGCCGAACGATTTCAGCGCCTGCAGCACCGCGAGATGCGCCACCAGCCCGAGCCCGCCAACCGCCGAGAACAGCACGAACCGCGGCGGGATCAGCCCGCGGGTCACCTTCTCGATCAGCAGGAAGAGGAATTCGAGCATGATCATCAGATCGACCTTGCTCTCCCCCTCCACGCGGTTGCGGAAGACATAGGGGATTTCGGTGATCCGCAGCGCGTGCGGCGCGGAGCTGATGATATCGAGCAGGATCTTATAGCCCTGCTGCGACAGATCGTGGACGCTGGCGTGGAACACCTCGCGGCGGATCGCGAAGAAGCCGCTCATCGGATCGCTGATCCCGGTGCCGAGCGCGAGATTGGCGCACCAGGTGGCGAAGCTGCTCATCGCCTGCCGGTCCTTCGACCAGTCGCCGACCCCGCCGCCGTCGACGTGCCGGCTGCCGACGACCAGATCGCTGTCGCCGTCGGCGATCAGCGCCAGCATCTCGGGCAGCAATTTCTCGTCATGCTGGAGGTCGGCATCGATCACCGCGATCACCGCGGCATTGGCCGCCAGCGCGCCCTCGACCACCGCCGAGGCCAGCCCGCGCCGTCCGATGCGGCGGATGCAGCGCACCGGATAACCCTCACGCGCGACCGCGAACACTTCCTCCGCGGTCCCGTCGGGGCTGTCGTCGTCGACGATGATCAGTTCCCAGCTCGCCCGCCCCATCGCTGCGGCGACCGCCGCGACCAGCGGGCGGATATTGGCGCGCTCGTTATAGGCAGGCGAAATGATCGAAAGCTGGGGGACGCCCGGCATCAGGCTGGAATCGGTCGTGGCGGGGGTAACCACATCAACAGACATGCGCGGGACCTCGAAAAAATATCGTTCGTGGGATAGCGCGGTCAGGCCGTGTGATCAGTCCCGTCGAATCACACGACGCACGCCGCGAGCCACAAATAGAGCGCAACGCTGTCGTCGGTGAAGCGGAAATCACGACCGCCGTGCGATTGATCGGCCGCCAGCACCCCGGCCTCCACCGCGCGCGCCGCATCGATGGTGGATGCCTGCGAACCCTCGGCTGCGTTGGCGCCGGTCGCCGCCATGGCCAAGTGCTTCGCCACGGACACCGCGATGCGTGTGGCAACTGACGCGGTGCAGATGTTCGGCGCCGCGGGCGTCTCGTCGGAGTACCCGATCAACCGATACTTCCGGGACGCGAAAGTTCTTCAGATCATCGAGGGCACCAATCAAATCCAACGCAACATCGTCGCCAACGGGTTGCTTGGCCGTCCTTCCCGCCGATAGACGGACGCCAGGCACCGCCAACAGGAAAGGTAAAACCATGAGTGAAGAAGACATCCCCACCGTCGGTCTTGGCCTGTACTTCGAGGATCTACCGCTCGGGAGAAAATTCAAGACGCTCGGCCGCACCGTCCAGGACGCCGATATCTGCGCATTCATCAACGTCATTCACATGACGGAGGTGCTGTTCACCGATATGGAGTTCGTCAGGAACGAGTCGGACATCAAGGGCCGTATTGCCCCGGGGGCGTTCATCTACGGCATGGCCGAAGGCCTGCTCGCCCAATCGACGATGCAGAAGACGGGCTACGCGTTCATCAACATGGAGCTTACCGTCCATTCGCCAGTGTTTGCCGGCGACACGTTGCATGTGGAGTGCGAGGTCATCGAATCCCGCCGTTCGAATAGCCGGCCGGGCCGTGCACTGGTCCGTACCCGCAACAAGGTCGTCAAGCAGGACGGCACGGTCGCCCTGACCTACACCCCGCTGCGGATGCTGAAGTGCCGAGACGCCGCGAGATAGCAACTTTTTTGCAATGGAGAAAGCCATGCGAGGACTCAAGGACAAGGTCGTCATCATTACCGGCGGAGCCGGCGGCATCGGCACGGCGCTTTCTGCAAGATTCGCCGCCGAAGGCAGCAAAGTCGCCATCTTCGATCTCAACGCGGCCAGTGCCGACGCAGTCGTGGACGGGATCAAGACGAACGGAGGAACAGCCATAGGTTGCGCGGTCGATATCACCGACCACGATGCCGTCAATGAAGCGGTCGCCAGGATCGAGGCCACGCTCGGCCCCGTCGACGTGCTCGTGAACAACGCCGGCTGGGATCACGCGGACCGCTTCGTCAACACCACGCCGGCCCTTTGGCAGAAGCTGATCTCCATCAATCTCGTCGGCCCGCTGAATCTTCATCATGCGGTGCTCAAGGGCATGCTCGAACGCGGCCATGGACGCATCGTGAACATTGCCTCCGATGCCGGCCGGGTCGGCTCCTCGGGAGAATCCGTCTACTCGGCATGCAAGGGCGGCAGCATCGCCTGTACCAAGACCATCGCCCGCGAGACCGCGCGCAAGAAGATCAACGTCATCGTTGTCTGCCCGGGACCGACCTACACCGCGCTGTTCAAGTATTTTGCCGGGGAAGGCGAAAGTGGAGACAAGCTGCGCGGCGCGCTGGAAAAAGCGATTCCGTTTGGCCGCCTGGGCCAGCCGGAAGATGTAGTCGGTGCCGTCTGCTTCATGGCCTCGGACGATGCAGAAGA
>JAFKLV010000054.1 GCA_017304125.1 Sphingomonadales bacterium | reverse complement strand
CGAGGCGACCCGTTTCATCCACGGCCTCCACGTTCAGTTCGAAGGGATCGCCGCCGCGCTGGCGGACGAGCGAGAGAGTCCAGCGCGCACGGCCGATCCCCCCGGCCAGCCCGCGCGGCGGCAGCGGGGCGGACGGGGCGGCGGCGACGCGCCAGCGTGTGACCGCGGCGGACGGCACCGCGAGCGGATCGCCGCCTTCGCGTGCGTGGCGCTTCATCAGCAGCGCGATCGTCCGTCCGCCCTCGGCGGCGAGTTGCAAGCGGCGGGTCGAGGCCATTGCCGCGCGGCGTGCCTCGCCGACCACCGCGCCGAGCCCGCGGTGGCGGATGCCTTCCTCCATCAAGGCGAGCAATTCAGCATCGTCCCGCGCCTCGGCATAGATCACGCGTTCGGGCGACAGCCCCGCCTGATAGAGACCGGGGGCGAACAGATCGCGCCGCCGCACCACCCACAATACCGGCCCCCAGGCGCGCGCGGCGATCCCCGCGAGCAACAGGGTGGCGCAGGCATCGTCGGCGAGATCGGGGGTGGCGGGGGCGATCTCGTGCAGCGCATCGAGCCTGAGCCCGCCCGCCGCCAGCCGCGCATCGATCTCGCCAATGCCGAACGGCAAGGCCGCGCGGCGGCGATGCCCGTCGCCCTCGATCGCGCGCAACGTATCGCGAAGCTTGGCAATGACGGCGGAGGTTGGCACGGGGGGACGACTCGTAGCGGGGTTTCGTTCCTATTTTGTTCCGATCGTTTCGTTGAGTCAATCGTCGTTCGGGAAAGCGGTGCCCGAACTCTCTGATCGTTATGCCGGGGGGCGAGGGATGACGATTTCGTCATGTCACTGAAAGTGCGTCGAACGTTCGACACTGCTAATGTTCGAATCATGCACGGGCACCGGGAATCGATTCGGGATATCCCCCGCAGGCGCTGGCCGTATCGGCTGGCGATCGGCGGGCTGGTGGTCGCGGCGGTGCTGGTCGGAATATTCTATCGCGCGACCTATTTCGACCGCGATCCTTATGTCCGCGTTGCGGCGACCGCGCCGGGGCGGGGGGTTTCAGCGCTCTATTTGTCCGGCGACATGGGGCTCAATTTCGGCATCGGCGCGACGACCGCCGATGCGCTGGCCGCGGCCGGTATCCCGGTCACCGGGTTCAACACCCCGGTCGCCTTTCGCACCCGCCGTACCGCGGCCGAGACCAATATGATCATCGCCGCGGCGGTGCGCCGTGCGCTGGCCGCGGCGCCAGCCGACCGGCTGGTGGTGATCGGCCGCTCGTTCGGCGCGGACGTGCTGGCGGCGTCGCTGCCGGCGCTTCCGGCCGACCTGCGCCGCCGGATTGCCGCGATCGTGCTGGTCGTGCCCGGGCGGGACGTGTTTTTCCGCACCGATCCCAGCAACATCACCTATCTGGGCACGCCCGATACCAACGCGCGCCGCGCTATTCGCGCGATCACCTGGGCGCCCTTGACCTGTATCCACGGTGCCGACGAAACCGAAAGCGCGTGCGACGGCGCCACGCAATCCAACGCCACGAACATCGCCATGCCGGGGGGCCATTTCTTGAAATTCGATACCGATGCGATCGTCCGCAACATCATGCTCGCGATCGACCGCGCCACGCGGCGGGCGGCGTGATGCGCGCGCGCATTCTCGCTGCGCTTGCCGCCGGCGCGCTCGGCGCCATCCCGGGCGTCGCCGCGGCGACGGCATCGCCGTTCGGGGTGTGGAGCAACCCGCGCGGCTCGCTGATGATCCGCACCACCGCGTGTAACGGCGGGCTGTGCGGCGCGATCGTCTGGGCCAATGGCAGTGCGATGGCCGATGCGCGCGAAGCGGGGGTCGCGCATCTGATCGGCACGCAATTGCTGCGCAATTATCGCGCCGACGCCAGCGGCACCTGGTCGGGCCGCTTCTTCGTCCCCGATATGCGGCGCAGCTTTCCGTCGCACCTCAAATTGGTCGCGCCGGATCGGCTGAAGATTTCGGGATGCCTGATCAGGCACTATTTCTGCCGCTCGCAGGAGTGGCATCGTCTGCAGTGATGCAGCGCCGCCGACTCGCGATCCCCGAACTTCTCGCGCGCCATCGCCGCTGGTGGGTGCCGGCGGCGGTGGCGTGCGTCGCGCTGCTCGGCTTCGTCGCGCTGCGCCTTGTGCTCGATGAGGTGCGGTTGCGCGACGTGCGTGCCGCATTGGGCACGGTGCCGGCCGATCGCATCGCGCTGGCGGCGGTGCTGACCGCGGCGAGCTATACCCTGCTGACGCTCCACGACTGGATCGCGCTGCGCGTGATCGGGCGGCCGCAGCCGTGGCAGGTCGGCGCGACCGCCTCGTTCCTCGGCAATGCGATCAGCTACAATCTCGGCCTCTCGCTGCTCACCGGCAATTCGGCGCGCTATCGCATCTACGGGCAGGCCGGGCTGTCGCTGGCGGAGGCGGTGAAGGTCGGCGCGATCGGGACGCTCGCTTTCTGGAACGGCATCGCCGCGACCGCCGGGGTCGCGTTGCTGATCCAGGATGCGCCGCTGCATCTGGCGCATTGGACGCTGGAAACCGGCGCGGCTCATGCCTTCGGCCTCGCTTTGCTCGCGATCGCGGCGGTGCCGGTGATCCTGCGCGCCGGGGGAATCCGCCGCCTCGGAACGGATGGCTTCGATCTGCCCTTGCCCGACGCGCGGCATTTGTTCGCGCTGGTCGGGGTGTCGGTGGTCGATCTGCTGATCGCCGCGTCGGTGCTGTTCGTGCTGGTGCCGGGGCTGGACCTCGATGTCTTTCCGACCTTCTTCGTCGCTTATGTGCTGGCGATCGTCGTCGCGATCTTCGCGCACGTCCCCGGCGGGCTGGGGGTGTTCGAGGCGGTGGTGCTGGCCGCGTTGCCGGCGGACAAGCCCGCGGTCTTCGCCGGGCTGCTGCTCTACCGGCTGGTCTATTATCTGCTGCCGCTGTTCATCGCCGCGAGCGTGCTGGTGCTGCGCGAGGCGAGCGCGCTGCGCCGCCCGATCGGCGCCGGGCTGTCGCTGATCGACAAGGTCGGGCGCGCGCTGGCGCCGGGGGCGATCACCCTGCTCGTGTTCGTCGCGGGGTTCATCCTGCTCGTCTCGGGCGCGCTGCCCGGGGTGCGCACCCGACTGAGCGACCTCGACGCGTTGCTGCCGCTGCCGTTCATCGAGGGATCGCATCTCGCCGGCAGCCTCGTCGGCACCTTGCTGCTGCTCGTCGCGCCGGCGCTCAATGCACGGCTGCGCAGCGGGTTCGTGCTGGCGCGCGTGCTGCTCGTCGCCGGGATCGTCTTTTCGCTGCTCAAGGGGCTCGATTATGAGGAAGCGGGGATGCAGTTCGTCATCCTCGTCATCCTGCAATATGCGCGGCCCGCCTTCTATCGCCGCGGCGGGATCGCCACCGAGCCGCTCGACGGGCGCTGGCTCGCCGCCGCCGCCGCCGCTTTGGGGCTGAGCGTCTGGGCCGGTTTCTTCGCCTATAAGCGCGTGCCCTATAGCGACGAATTGTGGTGGCGGTTCGCGCTCAACGGCAATGCGCCGCGCTTCCTGCGCGCGACCTTCTTCGCCGGGGTGCTGATGGCGGTGATCGCGATCTGGCACCTGCTGATGGGGCGCAGCGCCCGCCCGGCCGCCGGCGCGGACCTGCCCGATGACGTCGCCGCGACCGCGCTCGCTTATGCCACTCGCACCGACGCCAATCTCGCCTTCACCGGCGACAAGAGGTTCGTGATCTCCACCGCGCGCGACGCGTTTCTGATGTATCGCGTGCGCGGGCGGACGTGGATCGTGATGGGCGATCCGGTCGGGCCGGAGGCGGCGTGGGGCGAACTGGTCTGGTCGATCCGCCGCGCCTGCGATGCCGCGCACGGGCGATTGTGCTTCTACCAGATCAGCGCCGACATGCTCCCGCTGACGATCGACATGGGGCTGGAGGCGATGAAATATGGCGAGGAGGCGCATGTTGACCTCGCCGATTTCACGCTGGAAGGCCCGCAATCGAAGGACTTCCGCGCCGCTTTGCGCCGCGCGACGCGCGACGGGATGACGTTCGCGATCGTTCCGCCGGCCGAGGTGGCGGCGGTGATGCCCGAATTGCGCGCGGTCTCCGATGCTTGGCTGGCCGACCGGCCGGGTGGGGAAAAGCGCTTCAGCCTCGGGCCGTTCGACCCCGATTATCTCGCGCGCTTCCCGGTGGCGGTGGTGCGGCAAGGGGATCGCATGCTGGCCTTCGCCAATATCTGGACCAATGGCGCGCCCGACGGCGACGGCGGCGAAATGTCGGTCGATCTGATGCGCCACTTGCCCGATGCGCCGGGCGGGACGATGGACATGATGTTCGTGCGACTGTTCGAATGGGGGCAGGCGCAGGGCTATGCGACCTTCAACCTCGGCATCGCGCCGCTCTCCGGCCTGCCCGAAGATCGCCTCGCGCCGATCTGGGCCAAGATCGGCCGCACCCTGTTCGAGCGCGGCGAGCGGCTCTATCGCTTCACCGGGCTGCGCGCGTTCAAGGCCAAGTTCCAGCCGCGCTGGGAGCCGCGCTATATCGCCACCCCCGGCGGATTGCCGCGATTGCGCGCCTTGGTCGCCTTGGTCGGCGCGGTGAACGACTGATTGTTGCGAAAATGACGCACCCTGTCGCGCAATATCAACAATATGACTCGGTTCGTCGCATCGCATGTTGCGACGCTGCAGGCTCCGTGATTCATTTATGAATGCGGGGCATCACGGCGTTAAGGGTAGGGTTAACCATCACGGCGTAAGATAGCCTCGCTTGTTTGGTACAGGCTTTGGTACGGGCTGAGGTGGGTCATGAGTGCCAGGATGAAGCCGGCGGAAGGTGCGATGACACTCGCCGAGATGAAAGAATTCGCCGGGTTCGCCGCGGCGACGCAGCGCTACATCCGCCGAAGCCTGGATATAGGTCTTGAGCGCGAGGACGCGATGGCGCGCTGGTCGCGCGACGTGGTCGAGGCGGCGAGCATCCGCGCGCAGGCCCGGCATTACGAGCGGCTCCCCGAAATCCGCGCGCTGGTGCCCGACGACAGCGGGCTCGATCGGGTCGAGGCGTTTCTCGCGCCGCTGATCACCGTCACCGCATTCGATCTGGGGCAGGGGCGGTTGCCGACCTTCTCCGCCTATCGCTTCCTCTACGAGCGGCTGATCGGCGCGAATGTGCGGCCGTGGCTGCCCGGCGCCTTCTGCGCCGCCGCCGCTTTGCCGCACCTCCACCCGGAATTGCGGCGCAAGTTGCTCCAGTCGATCAGCGAAGCCGCGGCGACCGCCTCCGGCTGGTCGTCACGCCAGCCGGCGTTCTTCCCGCATTGGGTGGAAAAGGTGGAGGCGAGCGCGCTGCCGCATTGAGCGGCGCGCGTCGCGGTCAGGCGCGCATCGCGCCCGACAAGGGTTCCGAGGTAACGGGATAGCCGGCGTCGTCGGCGATGCAGAGATGCTGCTCGCCGCCGCGTTCCTCGGTCCATGGCGTGACGATGCGGATCGGGGTGGCGCGGGCGTGCGTCGCGGCGGCGGCGAACGTGTCGAACAAAGCGAGCCGCTCGAGATTGCGCCGCGTCGGGAAGATGATCGCCAGCTTGCCCGCATCGGCATCGTCGAGCACCGATTGCGCGGTCGCCCAGACCAGCCGGACATTCTCGGTCGCGTCGACCGTGGCGCGCGGCGCATCCGCCGGCAGCTCGGCGAGATAGAAGCGCGTGTCGAACCGCTTCATCCCGCGATGCGCCGGCAGCCAGCGCGCCCAGGGTTCCAGCATGTTCAGATCGAGCGCCGCGCCGGCATCGGCCAGCGCCTCGGCAAATGGCGTGCCGGCGTGGAGCGCGGCGCGCATCGTGGCCAGCGCCTCGGCCGAGGGCATCGGATTCAGCCCCACCGGTACGCCGGTTTCCTCGATCGTCTCGCGAATCGCGGCGATCCGCGAGGCGGTCTCCGCGCCGCCGCCGAGCAGTTCCGCCAGCACATGATCGCCGCCGTCGATCCGCCCGCCGGGAAACACCATCGCCCCGCCGGCGAAGGACATTTCCTTGGCGCGCTCGACCATCAGCAATTCGGGCGCGCCTTTGGCCGAGGCACGGAAGATCACCAGAGTCGCGGCCGGTATCGCCCCGTCATGCAGATCGTGCACATCATGATCGGTCATGGTCGCTCCGGCTTTTGAATGTCGGGTATCATTTGGCGCGCAACGCGCATTGGTCAATGACGGATTTGTTGCACCAGTCGCGCCGCGGTCTCGCCTGCACGCAATGCGCCCTCGATCGTCGCCGGCAGCCCGTTCTGCACCCAATCCCCCGCGAGGAACAGATTGCGCCAGCGCGTCGTCGCGGGCGGGCGCTTGGCATCCTGCGCCGGGGTGGCGGCGAAGGTCGCGCGCTTTTCCTTGACGATCTGCCACGCCGGCATCGGCGCGGTGAAGCCGCAGGCGCGCTGGATATCGTCCCAGAAACGCCGCGCCAGTTCCTCGCGATCGAGATCGACGATCGCATCGGCGGCGCTGACCGTCACCGAGAGGCGATCGGGGAAGGCGAACAGCCATTCCGCCGTCCCGCCGATCAGCCCCTGCATCGCAGGAACGCCGTGCGGCGCGGGGAGCGCGAAATGCCCGTTGACGATCGCGTGGAACGCATCGGGCGCGGAAATCTCCGGCAGCAAGGCGGTCGCCACCCACGGCGGGACGGCGAGGATCACCGCTTCGTCCGCCGCGACCGGCTCGGCGCCGTCGCCCCAGTCGAGCGCGCTGACCCGATCGCCCGCGGTGACGATCGCGCGGAGCCGTCGCCCGAGCGTCAGCGGTGCCTCGCGTGCGGCGAGCCACGCCACCGCCGGATCGACGAACGCCGCGGCGAGGCTCGGCTCGGCGATGCGCGGCAGGCTGGCGCCGCCGCCGCGCATCAGCGACTCACGCAGCACTTGCGCCGTCAGTTTGGCCGATCCGGTGGCGGGCGGCGTGTTGAGCACGGCGAGCAGCACCGGGGCGATCAATTTGCGCCACGCCGCGCTGTCGGTGTCGACGCGGTCGCCGACCACATCGCTCGCGCCGCCGGTGATCAGCCGGGCGAGGCGCAGATAGTCGAGCGGCGCGGTGCCCGGCACGCGGCGATCGCGCGCCAACACCCACCACGGCACGCGGCCCCGGTTGATGCGGATCGTCCAGCGCGCGCCGTCGGTCAGGTCGACGAACGCGAAATCGGCCTGTGCGGGCCCGGCGAGCGGCTGGGTTGCGCCGATCGTCTTGCGGAACCGCGCGACCGCTTCATTGCCGGCGAGGACGAGATGATTGCCGTTGTCGATCGTCAGCCCAAGCTGTCGGTCATAATAAGAGCGGCACCGCCCCCCCGCCTGCGCAGCGGAATCGGCGAGGCGCACGCGCACCCCGGCCTCGGCCAGCCGCACCGCGGCGGACAGCCCGGCGAGCCCGGCGCCGGCAATCGTCGCGCGCGCGAACGTCAACGCGTCACCACCAGCCGCGCGACGGTCCATAGCAAGGCGGGTTTGCTGACCCGGACGCGCTGGCGCGGCGGCGCCCAGCCGACCGTCTCCATCCGCGTCAGCAATTTGGCATAGACCGCTTCCATCAGCCGCGGTGCGAGCAGATGGCCGGCGGGGCGCGCGGCGAGGATCGCGTCGGCGGCGCGATAATGATCGCGCGCGCGTGCCGCGAGCGGGCGCACCGCCTGATCGATCCGCGGGTCCGCCGCCACCGCTGTCGGATTGGTCGGGGTGATGCCCGCGCCCTGCAGCGCCTCGATCGGCAGATAGACGCGGCCGATCGCGGCATCCTCGTCGATATCGCGCAGGATATTGGTGAGCTGCAGCGCGCGGCCGAGATGATGCGCCAGCTCGATGCCCGGCGCGCGCGGCATCCCGAACACGCGCACCGACAGCCGCCCGACCGCCGAGGCGACGCGATCGCAATAGAGATCGAGTTCGTCGATCGTCGGCCAGCGGATATCGCGCGCGACGTCCATCGCCATGCCGTCGATCACCGCCTCGAAATCGGCGCGGTCGAGCGCGAAACGCTCCACCGCCTCGGCGACGATCCGCGCCTGACCGGCATCGCCGCCGGCATAAAGCGCGTCGAGGTCGCGGCGCCATTGGTCGAGCGCGGCGGTGCGGCCAGCGGGGTCGCCCTGCTGGTCGTCGGCGATATCGTCGACCGCGCGGCAGAAGGCGTAGATCGCGTACATCGCCTCGCGCTCGGCCTTGGGCAGCAGCCGCATGCCGGCGTAGAAGGAGCTGCC
>JAFKLV010000053.1 GCA_017304125.1 Sphingomonadales bacterium | reverse complement strand
GCCGGGTCGCGCGCGGCGAGCATTGCGTCGAGCGAGGTGAATTTCTCGCGCGGGGCGCCGGAGCGCGCATTGGCGACCTCGGCGCGCTCGATCCCCTGCCAGCCGCGGAAGGTGACGACATCCACCTTGCGCGCCGCGAGCAGCGCGTCGAGCGCGGGGCGGCCCTGCTTGCCGCTGTCGCCGCTGGTGTCGGCGGCGATATGGTCGGCGATCATGAAGCCATCGGGCCGGTTGGTGCCGATCGTCCCCGTCGGGCCGCGCCGCGCCCAGCCGACCGCGTACAGGCCGGGGGCGATTCGCCCCTCGTCATTGGCGAATCGGCCGAGCTTGGCATCATAGGGCACGCCGTCGAGCGGTGGGGTGCGATAGCCGATGCAGCTCACCACCAGCCCGGCGGGGATCGTATAGGTCTCGCCGGTGCCGCTCGCGCGGCCGGTCGAATCGAGCCGGGTGCGCTCGATCACCACGCGCTCGACCTTGCCGTCGCCTTCGATCGCGACCGGCATCGCGAAGAAATCGAAATCGATCGTGATCGGCGCGTCGGCGCCGTTCGTGGCAAAGGCGCGCAAATGAGTGACCGATTTGCGCAGCCCCGGATCGAGCGCGGCATCGGCCTCGACCGGCGGCAGATCGGCCGGGTCGACGCGTGGGGTGGCGCGGGTGAGGTGGCCGAGTTCGCCCAATTCCTTCGGGGTCATCGCGATTTCGTGCGGCCCGCGGCGCGCGAGGATCGTCACATGCCCGATACGATGCTCGCCGAGCGCGCTGAGCGCGCCGGTGACGATATCCGATCCGGCGAATTCCTCGCCGGTCTTGGCGAGGATGCGCGCGACATCGAGCGCGACATTGCCCGCGCCGACGATCACCGCGCCCGGCCCGTCGAGCACCGGCGCGAGATCGGCGAAATCGGGGTGGCCGTTATACCAGCCGACGAACGCCGCCGATCCGATCACCCCGGGCAGATCGTCGCCGGGGATGCCGAGCGCGCGATCGTGCGGCGCGCCGGTCGCCAGCACCACCGCGTCATAATATTCGAGCAATTCGGGGATCGAAATGTCGCGCCCGATCATGACATTGCCGACGAAGCGGACATTGTCGCTCAGCGCAGTCGCCTCATAGCGTTTCGACACCGCCTTGATCGACTGGTGATCGGGCGCCACCCCGCTGCGGATCAGCCCGTAAGGCACTGGCAGGCGATCGATAATGTCGACCCGCACCGCATCTCCGAACGCCTTCTGGCAGGCCTCCGCGGTATAATAACCGGCGGGGCCGGACCCGATCACGGCGACGTGGCGCATATGGCGTTTCTCCTCAGGCCGGCCAAGCTAACCGCTTGGCGGGGGAGGGCAAGCCGCTTATCGACGACAAGGATGTCGATGCTCGAATGGATCGCGACGGTGCTTGGGGTGGCGTGCGTCGCGCTCGCCGCGCGGCGCAACGTATGGACCTTTCCCACCGCGATCGGATCGGTCGTGCTGCTCGGCGTGGTGGTGTTCGAGGCGCGGCTGTACAGCGACGCCTTGCTCCAGGGATTCTTCGTCGCCGCCAATGTTTACGGCTGGGCCAATTGGGCGCGCGCGCGGCATCAGCTCGGCGAGGTGGCGGTCGAGCGGATGAGCCACGCGGCGCGGGGCCGCTGGGCGATCGGCTGGGCGGTGGCGACCTTGCTGTGGGGCACGGCGATGCATCGCTTCACCAACGCCGCTTATCCCTGGTGGGACGCCGGGATCGCGGTGGCCAGCGTCGCGGGGCAGGTGCTGATGGCGCGGCGGCGGATCGAGAATTGGGCGATCTGGATCGCGGTGGACCTCGCCTCGGTGCCGATGTACGCGCTGAAGAGGCTGTATCTCTTTGCGGGGCTGTACGTGATCTATCTGGCGCTGGCGATTTGGGGGCTGATCGACTGGCGCCGGGCGGAGCATCGCCCGGCCGAGGCGGCGCTGGCGGCATGACGATGCGCACGATCTGTCTCCACGGCCCGGAGAGCACCGGCAAGTCGACCATGTCGACCCGGCTCGCGCAGCATTTCGGCAGCCCGGTGATCACCGAATTCGGCCGCACCTATTGCGAACGCTATGGCGTCGATCTCACCATGTCGGATCTGGTGATGATCGCGCATACCCAGGATCTCAGCGTCCGCGCCGCGGTCGCCGAAGGGCGCTGGCCGGTGATCGTCGACACCGACGCGCTGATGAGCGCGGTGTGGGCGGACATGATGTTCGGCCGGCGCGATCCGTGGTTCGCGCGGTGGGAGAATACCGCCGATCTCTATCTGCTGTTCGATATCGACCTGCCGTGGGTCGAGGATGGCACGCGCATGTTCGGCAGCGCCGAGGCGCGGCGGCGGTTTTTCGATCTGTCGCGGGAGGAACTCGATCGGCGCGGCGTGCCGTGGATCATGGTGCGCGGCGAGGGCGAGCAGCGCTACGCCAATGCGCTCGCCGCGATCGACATGGCCAACGCGGCCTGAGCAAAAGGAAGGCCCGGCGCGCCGATGAGCGCGCCGGGCCTGTCATGCGGCGTTACTTGGACGGCGCGAGCTTGGTGTTGAGCACCCAGCCGACATTGTCGTTCTCGTCGGCGACTTCCCACCACAGGCCGTTCTTGTTGCCCGTCGGATAGACGATCGCGCCCGGCGGCAGCGTGCGGATCGTCTTGGCGGTGGCGAGCGCGCTGGCGCGCAGCGCGAGCGGGCCCTGCGCAGTGAAGGTCTTGGCCGGCGCCGCTTCGGCGGTGCCCTGCTGCCCTGGCTGGATCAGCCCGAGGCTGCCGACCATCTTGGTATAGGCCTGGATGAACGACAAAGTGACCATCCGGCCGATATCGGTATTGTCATAGCCGCCGCCGACCGCGCCGAGCGCGCCGCCGAAAATCCCCAGCCCGCCGCCGCCGCCGAACGAGAGATTGTTCTTCGCGGCATAGCCTTCTTCGGTCGCGATCGTCTCGGTGGTGCGCACGTTGGTGAGCGAGAGGATGGTGTTCGCCTCCATCTTCTTGCTCTTGATGCCACCGATCAGCCCGCCGAACCGGCCACCGACCAGCCCGCCGATCCCGGCGGCGGCGCCGCCGCCCGACACGTTCGAATTGGCGCCCTGAATTTCCGCGACCAGCACATAATCGGCGGCCTTGATCTGGCCCTGCCCGACGTTCGAGCGGCGCTGCAGCCCGAGATCGGCGCCGATGTCGCGCTCGCGCTGCGCGGCCTGCAGCCCGCTGCCGCGATCGACGAGGTTGAAGCAGCCCGAGCGCTGCACCAGCACCTTGAGCAGCTTGGAGGGCGGCGCGAGGCTATATTGCGTCCACGGGCGGGGATCGTCGCCGTCGACGATCGACAGCGTGCCGAGCTTGCGGCTGCAATGCGGCACGTCATTGGCGGTCTGCTCCTGCAGTCGCTGCCCGGCGGACGGCTTGGCGAGCTTTTGCGCATCGGCCGATGACGCAACAAGGGCGATCGCCGACGCCGCGGCAACCAACGCAACATTCCTCAACATTTCAAACTCCCCCGTAGGCGCCTCTCGGCGCGAGCCAGAACGATGCGGCCCTTAATGTTCCCATAGGCTTAGCACCAGCAAGATTGCGTTGCCAGCACCGCCCTTGTCCCTGTTCGCATCATGCCGGATGAACGCCGGCATCCGGATAACGCACGATATCGCCAACGGGTCCATGTGTCGGAACGGGATCGCAACGGCGGCGGCGCAAAAGGCCGCGCCGTCACGGCGTTGTCCTGCGTGCGTTTAGCCCCTAGAGGCGCAATCATCATGACCACCCCGATTGACCGTATCCGCAACTTCTCGATCATCGCGCACATCGATCACGGCAAGTCCACGCTGGCCGACCGGTTGATCCAGCGCACCGGCGGGCTTTCCGATCGCGAAATGTCCGCGCAGGTGCTCGACAATATGGAGATCGAGAAGGAGCGCGGCATCACGATCAAGGCGCAGACCGTGCGGCTTGAGTGGAAGGGCCATGTCCTCAACCTGATGGACACGCCGGGCCACGTCGACTTCGCCTATGAAGTGTCGCGCAGCCTCGCCGCGGGCGAGGGCGCGCTGCTGGTGGTCGATGCGGCGCAGGGCGTCGAGGCGCAGACGCTCGCCAACGTCTATCAGTCGATCGAGCATGATCATGAGATCGTGCCGGTGATCAACAAGATCGACCTGCCCGCCGCCGATCCCGAAAAGGTGCGGCACGAGATCGAGGATATCATCGGCATCGATGCCTCCAACGCGATCCTCGCTTCGGCCAAATCGGGGATCGGGATCGACGAGATCCTCGACGCGGTGGTCGAGCGCATCCCCGCGCCGAAGGGCGATCCCGCCGCGCCGCTGAAGGCGATGCTGATCGACAGCTGGTACGATCCGTATCTCGGGGTGGTGATCCTCGTCCGCGTGATCGACGGCGTGCTGCGCAAGGGGCAGCAGGTCACCTTCATGCAGGCCGGGACGCAGCATCTGGTCGATCGCGTCGGCTGCTTCCGCCCGAAGATCGAGCAACTGACCGATCTCGGGCCGGGCGAGATCGGCTTCATCACCGCGCAGATCAAGGACGTCGCGCAGGCGCGCGTCGGCGATACGCTGACCGACGCCAAGCGCCCCGCGACCGAGGCGCTGCCGGGCTTCAAGGAAGTCCAGCCGGTGGTGTTCTGCGGGTTGTTCCCGGTCGACGCCAACGACTTCGAGAAACTGCGCGAATCGATCAGCAAGCTCAGGCTCAACGACGCCTCGTTCAGCTTCGAGATGGAAACCTCGGCGGCGTTGGGCTTCGGCTTCCGCTGCGGCTTCCTCGGGCTGTTGCATCTCGAGATCATCCAGGAGCGGCTGACCCGCGAGTACGATCTCGATCTCATCACCACCGCGCCGAGCGTGGTCTATCAGATCGAGCTGACCCATGGCGGCGGGCATATCGAGCTGCACAACCCGGCCGACATGCCCGATCCCAACAAGATCGAGACGATCAGCGAGCCGTGGATCGATGCGACGATCTACGTGCCCGACGAATATCTCGGGTCGATCCTCAAATTGTGCCAGGACCGGCGCGGGATCCAGAAGGACCTCACTTATGTCGGCGGGCGCGCGCAGCTGCGTTACGAGCTGCCGCTCAACGAAGTGGTGTTCGACTTCTACGACCGTCTGAAATCGATCAGCCGCGGCTATGCCAGCTTCGATTATCACCAGATCGGCTATCGCGAGGGCGACCTCGTCAAGATGTCGATCCTGGTCAATGCCGAGCCGGTCGATGCGCTAAGCATGATCGTCCACCGTGCCTCGGCCGAGATCCGCGGGCGCGGGATGTGCGAGCGGCTCAAGGAACTGATCCCACGGCACCTGTTCAAGATCCCGATTCAGGCGGCGATCGGCGGCAAGGTGATCGCGCGCGAGACGATCGCCGCGCTGCGCAAGGACGTCACCGCCAAATGCTATGGCGGCGATATCACGCGTAAGCGCAAGCTGCTTGAGAAGCAGAAGGAAGGTAAGAAGCGGATGCGCGAGTACGGCTCGGTGCAGATTCCGCAGGAAGCCTTTATCGCGGCGCTGCGCATGGGCGACGAGGGGTGACGGTTGGGAGAAGCGACGCGTGCGCACTTTGATCGCCCTCATTCTCGCGCTCTTCGCTATCCCTGCCGCCGCGCAGGAGCGCGCGCCGCTGGTGCTGGCCGCCGCCTCGCTGCAGGAATCGATGAACGCTGCTGCCGATGATTGGGCGCGCGCCGGGCATAAGCGGCCGACGATTTCGTTCGCCGCCTCCTCCGCTTTGGCGCGGCAGGCGATCGCGGGGGCGCCGGCCGATCTGTTCGTCTCGGCCGACGAGGAATGGATGGACGCGCTCGCCGCCAAGAATCTGCTGGCGAAGGGGACGCGCGCCAATCTGGTCGGCAACCGGCTGGTGGTGGTCGAGCCGGCGGGCGGGCGGACGCGGCTGACGGTGCGGACGCTCGGTGCGACGCTGGCGCGCGGGCCGGTGGCGATGGCCGACCCCGCCGCGGTGCCGGCGGGCAAATATGGTCAGGCGGCGCTGGAGAAGCTCGGCGCGTGGCAGGCGGTGGCGCCCAAGGTGGTGCGGGCGGAGAATGTCCGCGCGGCGCTGGCGCTGGTCGAGCGCGGCGCGGCGCCGTTCGGCATCGTCTATTCGACCGACGCCGCGGCATCGCAGAAGGTGCGCGTCGCCGGGGTGTTCCCCGCATCGAGCCACCCGCCGATCGTCTATCCGGTCGCGCGGCTCGCGGCGTCGCAGAACCCGGCGGCGGAGGGTTTCCGTCGCTTCCTGCTGAGCGCGCGCGGGCGGGCGATCTTCGCTCGCTTCGGCTTTACGCGGCCCTGAGGGTGGAGAGCGTCTGGTCGATCGTGCGGCTGTCGCTGCTGGTCGGCGGGGTGGGGACGCTGGCGGTGCTGCCGGTCGCGTTCCTGCTCGCTTATGCGCTGGCGCGCGGACGGTTTCCGGGGCGCACCTTGCTCGATGCGCTGATCCATCTGCCGTTGGTGGTGCCGCCGGTGGTGACCGGCTGGGTGCTGTTGATCGCCTTCGCGCCGGCCGGGCCGATCGGGGCGCCGCTCGAACGCTGGTTCGGGGTGACCCTGCTGTTCCGCTGGACCGGCGCGGCGCTGGCGGCGGCGGTGATGGCCCTGCCGCTGGCGGTGCGCGCGATCCGGCTGTCGCTGGAGGCGGTCGACCGACGGCTGGAGGATGCCGCGCGGACGCTCGGCGCGGGGCGGTGGCGGACGTTTCGCACCGTTACCTTGCCCCTGTGCTGGCCGGGCGTGCTGGCGGGGGCGACGCTGGCCTTCGCGCGGGCGCTGGGCGAGTTCGGCGCGACGATCACCTTCGTCTCCAACGTGCCGGGCGAGACCGAGACGCTGCCGCTCGCCATCTATGCCGCGCTCCAGCGGCCGGGCGGGGAGGAACTGGTGTGGAAACTCGCCGCGATCTCGGTCGCGATCAGCCTCGTCGCCCTGCTTGTCTCCGAATGGCTGGCGCGCCGCGCCGGGCGGGGCGTGCATGTCCTTTGATGTCGACGTGACGCTGCGGCGCGGCGATGCTGTGGTCGGCACCGCCTTCGTCGCCGAGGAGCAAGCGGTGGCGCTGGTCGGCCCGTCGGGCGTCGGCAAGACCAGCGTGCTCGACATGATCGCCGGGCTGCTGCGCCCCGATCGTGGGCATGTCCGCGTCGGCGGGCGCATTTTGGTCGATCGCGCGGCGCGGGAGGAGGTGCCGGCGCATCATCGCCGCGTTGGCTATGTCTTTCAGGATGCGCGGCTGTTCCCGCATCTCAATGTGCGGCGCAATCTGCTCTACGGTGCGAAGGACGCGGCGCGGCTGGAGGCGATCGCGGCGTCGCTCGATATCGCGGATCTGCTCGATCGCTGGCCGCGCGCACTGTCCGGCGGCGAGGCGCGGCGCGTGGCGATCGGGCGGGCGCTGCTGTCCGATCCCGAATTCCTGCTGCTCGACGAGCCCTTGTCGTCGCTCGACGCCTTGCGGCGCGAGGAGGCGATGCGGCTGATCGAGCGGGTGCGCGACGAGAGCGGGCTGCCGCTGCTGCTCGTCACGCATGACGAGCGTGAGGCGGAGCGGCTGTGCGCGCGGGTGGTCAGGATGTAGCGACGGCGGCGTGCTGCGGATGATGCGGCACGAGCACCAGCGTATCGCCCTCGACCCGCCACGATTGCAGCCGCGACAGGAAGTTCATCCCCAGCACGTCGACATTGCCGAACGACGGCGAGACGACCACCGGCAGCTCGCGCGCCACGACATTGCCGAGCTGCAATTCGTCGACGGTGGCGGTCTGGGCGTGGATCGTGCCGTTGGCGGTGCGCAGCAGCACCGGGAAATCCGGCTGCTCGACGTCGAGCCCCGCCTCGGTGGCGCTGTCGGCGGACAAAGCGGTGATCGTCGCGCCGCTGTCGACCAGCATCCGCCGCGTCGTCCCGCCGAAATGCGCGGTGATCCAGAAATGCCCGTCATGCGACATGCGGATGCGGGTTTCCTTGCCGGAGACGTCCTCGGCCGACGAATCGAATGCCTGCATGAAGCGCCCGACATGCGGGTCCATCCGCCCGCGCTCGTCGACCAGCATCGCGAGCACGAAGACGAGGCCGAGCAAGATCGCGAGATTCACTATCCGGCCGACGACCGGCACGCGGCGCAGCATCCCGGCGAGCACCACCACGCCGAGCAGCAGCGCGAAGGTCGGGAGATGGGGGGTAAGATGGGGGAGATCGGGCATAAGCGCGGCCAGACTGAGCGGGGAA
>JAFKLV010000052.1 GCA_017304125.1 Sphingomonadales bacterium | reverse complement strand
CAACGAGGTCCAGCAGCTGCAGGTGAGCCGCAAGGGGCCGGCCGATTTCGTCTCGATGGCCGACAAGCGCGCCGAACAGACGCTTTATGAGGAATTGTCCAAGGCGCGTCCCGACTGGGGCTTCGTGATGGAAGAGCGCGGCGAGATCGCCGGCGATCCCAACAAGCCACGCTTCATCGTCGATCCGCTCGACGGCACTTCCAACTTCCTCCACGGCATCCCGCATTTCGCAATGTCGATCGCGGTCGAGGAGCCGCTCGCCAACGGCAAGCGCGAGGTGACCACGGCGCTGGTCTACCAGCCGCTGACCGACGAGAGCTTCTGGGCCGAAAAGGGCCGCGGCGCCTGGGTGCAGTCCGAGCGGTTGCGCGTCTCGGCGCGGCGCGATCCGTCCGAGGCTCTGGTCGCGACGGGTATTCCGTTCCTCGGCCACGGCGATTTCGTGCAATGGACGCGGATCTTCGGGGCGATCGCGCCGCAGGTCGCGGGCATCCGCCGGCTCGGCTCGGCCGCGCTCGACCTTGCGTGGGTCGCGGCGGGGCGGTTCGACGCTTATTGGGAAAGCGATCTCAACGTGTGGGATGTCGCGGCCGGGATGCTGCTGGTGAAGGAAGCCGGCGGTTTCGTCACCGATTTCCGCGGCGGCGATCACCCGATCGAGCGCAACGAATATCTCGCCGCCAACGATGCGTTGCATTCGAAGCTGCACAAGCTCGTTGCCGGGGCGCTGCGCTAAACAGCGCGTCGTCGTCCCGGCGATGAGCCGGGGATGAGCGGGAATCAGTCCGATCCGTCACCAATTGGCGGAAAGTGATTCCCGTTCTTTCGCGGCCGATACGGGTCAGGCAGCGGAAATCCCTGCAAAACCGTTCAGTTGCGAATCATTCTCATGCCTCCGGCGCTTGCCCGTGCGGACCCATCCGCCTAAAGCGCCCCCATCAATTTTCGCATCTGCGAGAGCCTAGTGGTCGACCTGTCGCAATATCTGCCGATCCTCATGTTCCTCGGGGTCGCGCTCGCGCTGTCCAGCGCGTTCGTTTTCCTCCCGATGATCGTCGCGCGCCTCACCGGTGCGCACAATCCGACGCCAGAAAAGCTGGCGGACTATGAGTACGACTTCCCCGCCTTCGAGGATTCGCGCGCACAACTCGATGTGCGTTTCTACCTCGTCGCCATCCTGTTCATCATCTTCGATCTGGAGGCTGCGTTCCTCTACCCGTGGGCGGTCAGCGTGTTCACGCTCGGCTGGACGGCGTGGATCAGCATGATGATCTTCATCGGCGAGCTTGCGCTCGGCCTCGTCTATGCGTGGAAGAAAGGGGCGTTGGATTGGGAATGAATATGTCTTCCAACCCCGTCGGCCCGGTTGAACTGCGGCATGATCCCAGCGGGCAGGCCATCGTGCCGCCCGATCAGGGCTTTTTCGACAGCCTCAACGGCGAGCTGACCGACAAGGGTTTCCTGGTCACCTCGACCGAGGAATTGTTCCAATGGGCGCGCACCGGCAGCCTGTGGTGGATGACCTTCGGCCTTGCGTGCTGCGCGGTCGAGATGATCCACGTCAACATGCCGCGCTATGACCTCGAACGGTTCGGCGCCGCGCCGCGCGCCTCGCCGCGCCAGTCGGACGTGATGATCGTTGCCGGCACGCTCTGCAACAAGATGGCCCCCGCGCTCCGCAAGGTCTATGACCAGATGTCGGAGCCGAAATACGTCATCTCGATGGGCTCGTGCGCCAATGGCGGCGGCTATTATCATTATAGCTACAGCGTGGTGCGCGGCTGCGACCGGATCGTGCCGGTGGACATCTACGTCCCCGGCTGCCCGCCGACCGCCGAGGCTTTGCTGTACGGGATCATGCAGCTGCAGCGGAAGATCCGCCGCAGCGGGAGCATCGAGCGATGAAGGCGCCGGCACCGGCATTCGCCGCCGATCTCAACGGCGCGACGATCGCCGCGGCGCGCGACGCGCTCGGCACCGCGCTGATCGATACTCGTGACGCGGTGGGCGAGGTGGCGTTGTTCGTGACGCGCGACGGCCTCGTCGACGCGATGATCGCGCTGCGCGACACGCCCGGCCTCGAATATCAGCAGCTGATGGAAATCGCCGGGGTGGACTTCCCCGACCGCCCCGAGCGGTTCGAGGTGGTCTATTGCCTGCTGTCGCTGACCCGCAACCACCGCATCCACGTCCATGTCGCGGCGAGCGAGGAGACCCCGGTCCCCACGGTCACCGAGATCTGGCCGGTCGCCGGCTGGCTGGAGCGCGAGGTGTACGACATGTACGGCGTGCTGTTCGCGGGCAACCGCGACCTGCGCCGCATCCTCACCGATTACGGCTTCCGCGGCCATCCGCAGCGCAAGGACTTCCCGCTCTCGGGCTTCGTCGAGCTGCGGTATTCGGAAGAAGCCAAGCGCGTCGTCTATGAGCCGGTGCAGCTGGCGCAGGATTTCCGCACCTTTGACTTCATGAGCCCGTGGGAAGGCGCCGATTACGTCCTTCCCGGCGACGAGAAGGTGAAGGGAGAAGGCAAATGACCGATACCCTGATCGACGATCCGGCGCTCGACAAGATGTTGCATCGGACCGACGCGGCGCACCCCAGCGTCGGCGACGTCGCGATCCAGAATTACACGATCAACTTCGGCCCGCAGCATCCCGCGGCGCACGGCGTGTTGCGCCTCGTGATGGAGCTGGACGGCGAGATCATCGAGCGTGTCGATCCGCACGTCGGGCTGCTCCACCGCGGCACCGAGAAGCTGATCGAATATAAGACCTACGCGCAGGCGCTGCCTTATTTCGACCGGCTCGATTATTGCTCGCCGCTCGGGATGGAGCACAGCTTCGTCCTCGCGGTCGAGAAATTGCTCGATCTGGAGGTGCCGGCGCGCGCGCAATATCTGCGCACGTTCTTCGCCGAGTTGACCCGCATTTCCAATCACATGCTCAACCTTGGGTCGCATGTGATGGACGTCGGCGCGATGACGCCGAACCTGTGGCTGTTCGAAATCCGCGAGGATTGCCTCAATTTCTTCGAGCGCGCCTCGGGTGCGCGGATGCATTCCAATTATTTCCGCCCCGGCGGGGTGCATCAGGACGTGCCGCTCAAGCTGCTCACCGATATCGGCGACTGGCTCGACACGCGGCTGCCGCGTCTGTTCGAGGATGCGATCAGCCTCGTCGCCGACAATCGCATCTTCAAGCAGCGCAACGTCGATATCGCGGTCGTTTCGCGTGAGGATGCGATCAAATGGGGCTTCTCCGGCCCGATGATCCGCGGCTCGGGCATTCCGTGGGATCTGCGCAAGTCGCAGCCCTATGATGCCTATGCCAAGATGGATTTTGAGATCCCGGTGGGCACGCGCGGCGATTGCTATGACCGGTTCATGGTCCGCGTCGAGGAAGTGCGCCAGTCGGCGCGCATCATGCGCCAGTGCCTCAACGAAATGCCGGACGGGCCGATCGCCTCGCTCGACCGCAAGGTGGTGCCGCCCAAGCGCGGTGAGATGAAGAGCTCGATGGAAGCGCTCATCCACCATTTCAAGCTCTACACCGAAGGGTATCACGTGCCCGCCGGCGAAGTGTATGTCGCGACCGAAAGCCCCAAGGGCGAGTTCGGCGTGTACCTCGTCGCCGACGGCTCGAACAAACCCTATCGTTGCAAGATCCGCCCGACTGCCTTCAGCCATCTTCAGGCGATGGACATGATGTGCAAGGGCCACATGCTCGCCGACACGACCGCCATTCTGGGCGCGATCGATGTGGTGTTCGGGGAGTGTGATCGGTGATGACGGCATTCCTTCGTTTCGGTCAACGTATGCCGTCGTGGCTTCGCATGTTGATGGGATTCATGTCGGGCGGCGCGGTTGTTGACGCTCGCCGAAATCCCAAGGGTTCAAAGAATGGCTGACGCTCCAGAAATCCCCGACGAGGCAGAGGTCCGCGCGCGCTGGGGCGCGTTCGCCTGGACCGATGAAAATAAGAAGAAGCGCGACGAGGTGCTCGCGCGCTATCCGGCCGGGCGCGAGCAATCCGCCTCGATCCCGCTGCTCGATCTCGCCCAGCGGCAGGTCGGCGCGGAGACGCAGACGCAGGGCTGGCTGCCGATCCCGGTGATCGAGTTCGTCGCGCGCGAAATCGGCGTGCCCTATATGCGCGTGTACGAGGTCGTGACCTTCTACACGATGTTCAACCTCGCGCCGGTCGGCCGCTATCACGTTCAGGTGTGCGGCACGACGCCGTGCATGCTGCGCGGTTCGGACGACGTGATGGCCGCGTGCAAGAACAAGGGGCTGATCAAGGGCAAGACGACCCCCGACGGCCTGTTCACGCTGACCGAGGTGGAGTGCATGGGCAATTGCTCGTCCGCCCCGATGGTTCAGGTCAACGACGATAATTACGAGGATCTCGATTACGATCGCACGATCGCGATCCTTGAGGCGCTCGAGCGCGGCGAAAGCCCCAAGACGGGGACGCAGGAGCCGGGCCGGCACACGGTCGAGCCCGTCGGCGGCGCGACCTCGCTGACCGCGATGGTCGGCGAGAACCACGATTACCGGCCCGAATGGGGGAATGCGGCATGAGCGCGATCACGTCGCTGACCGACAAGGACCGGATCTTCACCAATCTCTACGGCTATCAGTCGTGGCACCTCGATGCCGCGCGCAAGCGTGGCGACTGGGACGATACCAAGGCGCTGCTCGCGCTCGGGCAGGACAAGATCATCGATGTGATCAAGGCCTCCGGGCTGCGCGGGCGCGGCGGGGCGGGCTTCCCGACCGGCATGAAGTGGAGCTTCATGCCCAAGGAACCGCGGCCCGACCGGCCGAGCTTCCTCGTCATCAACGCCGACGAATCCGAACCGGGCTCGTGCAAGGACCGCGAGATCATCCGCCACGATCCGCACAAGCTGATCGAGGGCGCGCTGGTCGCGGGCTTCGCGATGCGTGCGCGGGCGGCGTACATCTACATCCGCGGCGAATATATCCGCGAGGCGGAGACGCTGTTTGCTGCGGTCGCCGAGGCGTATGACGCCGGGCTGATCGGCAAGAATGCCGCCGGCTCGGGCTATGACTTCGACGTGTTCGTCCACCGCGGCGCGGGCGCCTATATCTGCGGCGAAGAGACCGCGATGCTGGAGAGCCTCGAAGGCAAGAAGGGCCAGCCGCGCCTGAAGCCACCGTTCCCGGCCGGGGCCGGCCTCTATGGCTGCCCGACGACGGTCAACAACGTCGAGTCGATCGCGGTCGCCCCGACGATCCTGCGGCGCGGCGCCGAGTGGTTCTCGAGCTTCGGCAATGAGAATAACAAGGGCACCAAGCTGTTCCAGATCAGCGGCCATGTCGAAAAGCCGTGCGTGGTCGAGGAAGCGATGTCGATCAGCTTCCGCGAACTGATCGAGAAGCATTGCGGCGGGATCCGCGGCGGGTGGGACAATCTGCTCGCGGTGATTCCGGGCGGCTCCTCGGTGCCGCTCGTGCCGGCCGAGCAGATCATCGATTGCGCGATGGATTTCGACGGCCTCAAGGCGGTCGGCTCGGGCCTTGGCACCGCGGCGGTGATCGTGATGGACAAGTCCACCGACGTGGTCCGCGCGATCAGCCGGCTCTCCTATTTCTACAAGCATGAGAGCTGCGGCCAGTGCACCCCGTGCCGTGAGGGCACCGGCTGGATGTGGCGGGTGATGGAACGCCTGCGCACCGGCGATGCCGATATCGGCGAAATCGACATGCTTCAGCAGGTGACGAAGCAGGTGGAAGGCCATTCGATCTGCGCGCTCGGCGATGCCGCGGCGTGGCCGATCCAGGGCCTGATCCGCCACTTCCGCCCCGAGCTGGAGCGCCGCATCAATGATCGTAAGGGCGGTTCGTCCGTCCCCTTGCAGGAAGCTGCCGAATAATGCCCAAGGTCAAGGTCGACGGCGTAGAGATCGAGGTGCCGCAGGGCGCCACCGTGCTGCAGGCGTGTGAGCTTGCCGGCAAGGAGATCCCGCGCTTCTGCTATCACGAGCGGCTCTCGATCGCCGGCAATTGCCGCATGTGCCTCGTCGAGGTGAAGCCGGGGCCGCCCAAGCCGCAGGCGTCGTGCGCGCTGCCGGCGGCGGACAATCAGGAAATCTTCACCAACACCCCGATGGTAAAGAATGCCCGCGAGGGCATGATGGAATTCCTGCTGATCAACCACCCGCTCGATTGCCCGATCTGCGATCAGGGCGGCGAGTGCGATCTGCAGGATCAGTCAATCGCTTATGGCCGTGGCGTCTCGCGCTTTCAGGAAAACAAGCGCGCAGTGACCGAGAAATACATGGGGCCGATCGTCAAGACGGTGATGACGCGCTGCATCCAGTGCACGCGCTGCATCCGTTTTGCCGAGGAAGTCGCCGGGGTCGAGGAAATCGGCGCGATCTATCGCGGCGAGAATATGCAGATCACCTCCTATCTGGAGGAAGCGGTGACCAGCGAGCTTTCGGGCAATGTGGTCGATCTGTGCCCGGTCGGCGCGCTGACCTCCAAGCCTTATGCCTTCGAGGCGCGGCCGTGGGAGCTGAAGAAGACGCTGACCATCGACGTGATGGACGCGGTCGGCACCAACATCCGCCTCGACAGCCGCGGCCGTCAGGTGCTGCGCTGCGTTCCGCGTATCAACGAGGACGTCAACGAGGAGTGGGCGACCGACAAGACGCGCCACGCGGTCGACGGGCTCGTCCGTCGCCGGCTCGATCGCCCGTTCGTGCGGCGTGACGGCAAGCTCGTCGAGGCGACCTGGGACGAGGCGTTCGCGGTGATCGCGGACGTCGCCAAGGGCGCTGGCGACAGCGTTGCGATGGTCTCGGGCGATCTCGCCGATTGCGAAACTTTGTTCGCGGGCAAGGCGCTGGCCAAGGCGTTCGGCTCGTCGCTGCTCGAAGGGCGGCAGACCGGGATGGACTATGACACGTCCAGCCTCGCCGCGGTCAATTTCAACAGCACGATCGCCGGGGTCGAGACCGCCGATGTGATCCTGCTGGTCGGCACCAACGTGCGCTGGGAAGCCGCGCTGGTGAACACCCGCATCCGCAAGGCGATCAAGAAGGGCGCGAAGGTCTTCGCGATCGGCCCCGAAACCGATCTGACCTATAAGGTCGAGTGGTTGGGCGCCGATCTGGCGGTGCTCGGCAAGCTGCCGGCGGCGGTGACCGATGCCTTCGCCAAGGCGCAGCGCCCGATGATGATCGTCGGCGGCGCGGCGATGAAGGGCGCACAGGGCGCGACGCTGGCGCTGGTCGACACGCTCGGGCTGATCAAGCAGGGGTGGAACGGCTATAACGTCCTCCACTTCTCGGCGAGCCGGATGGGCGGGCTGATGCTCGGCTATGCGCAGAAGGGCGGGATTGCCGACCTTCAGGCGGCGAAGCTGGCCTTCTTCCTCGGCGCGGACGAGTGCGATTTCACCAAGTTCGGCGGGTTCAAGGTCTATATCGGCCACCACGGCGACAATGGCGCGCATCATGCCGATGTCGTGCTGCCGGGCGCGAGCTATGCCGAGAAATCGGGCACCTGGGTCAATCTCGAAGGGCGCGTCCAGCGCGGCGAGCGCGCGGTGTTCCCGCCGGGCGACGCACGCGAGGATTGGACGATCCTGCGCGCTCTGTCCGAGCAGCTTGGCAAGACGCTGCCGTTCGACACGCTCGAGGAATTGCGCGCGGCGATGGCGGTCGATTGCCCCGATCTCGCGGCGCTCGGGCTGGTGAAATTCCCCTGGGCCCCGCCGGCGCTCGGCGCCACGGCCGAGGGCATGCTCGCGGGCTATCCGGTCAAGGATTTCTACCTCACCAATTCGATCTGCCGCGCGTCTCCGACGATGCAGCGCTGCTCGGCCGAGCTGATCCACGGTGAGACCTTCGCGGAGGCGGCGGAGTGACCAGTTTCTTCCAAAACTTCGTCGGCCTGCCCTATGAATGGGCGTGGTTCGTCGCCACGCTGGTCGGCATTCTCGTCATCGCGCTGCCGCGGATGCTGGCGGTGGCGATGATCATCTATGCCGATCGCAAGATCTGGGCGGCGAGGGCGCTGCGCCGCGGGCCGAACGTGGTCGGCCCGTTCGGGCTGCTCCAGTCGTTCGCGGACGGGCTCAAGGTGTTCCTGCAGGAAACCATCGTCCCGGCGGCGGCCAATCGTGGCCTCTTCATCCTCGCGCCGATCATCACCTTCACGGTGGCGCTGATCGTGTGGGCGGTGGTGCCGTTCCAGGTCGGCGTGGTGCTGGCCGACATCAACGTCGGGCTGCTCTACGTGCTCGCGGCGTCGTCGCTCGGC
>JAFKLV010000051.1 GCA_017304125.1 Sphingomonadales bacterium | reverse complement strand
CGACGACGATCAGGCCCTGCCGCTGATCGGGCGCTCGCCGGCGATGCAGGATGTCTATCGCGTCATCGCGCGGGTCGTCTCGAATGACCTGACGGTGCTCGTGTCGGGCGAATCCGGCACCGGCAAGGAACTGGTGGCGCGCGCGATCCACGATCTTGGCCCGCGCCGGTCGGGGCCGTTCGTCGCGATCAACATGGCCGCGATCCCGCGCGAGCTGATCGAGGCCGAATTGTTCGGACATGAACGCGGCGCCTTCACCGGCGCGGCGCAGCGCAACGCCGGGCGGTTCGAGCAGGCGGCGGGCGGCACCCTGTTCCTCGACGAAATCGGCGACATGCCGATCGAGGCGCAGACCCGGCTGCTCCGCGTGCTGCAGCAGGGCGAATTCACCACCGTTGGCGGCTCGCGCACGATCCGCGCCGACGTGCGCATCGTCGCCGCGACCAACCGCGATCTGCAGCAGGCGGTGACCAGCGGCGTGTTTCGCGAGGATCTCTATTACCGGCTCAACGTCGTCCCGGTCACCTTGCCCGCGTTGCGCGAGCGACGGCAGGATATCGGGCTGCTCGCGCGGCATTTCCTCGATCGTGCCGCCGAGGCGGGGCTGCCGCGCAAGACGCTCGACGACGATGCGATCGACGTGCTCGAGGCGCATGACTGGCCCGGCAACGTCCGTGAGCTGGAAAACCTGATGCGCCGGCTCGCGGCATTGTCGCGCGACGACCGCATCAGCGCCGACGAAATCCACATCATGCTGGGCGAGCCGGTCGTAGCGGCGGCGCTGGCCGATCCCGCGATCGACGTCGCGGTCCGCGCCTATATCGAGCGATTGGCGCGCAGCGAGCCGCATGTGCTGGAGGATGGCTCGCTCTATGATCGGATCATCGCCGAGGTCGAACGCCCGCTGATCGAAACCATGCTGGCGCGCTTCGGCGGCAATCAGTTGCGCGCCGCGCGAGCGATGGGACTTAATCGCAACACATTGCGCAAGCGGCTCGATCTCCTCGGCATCGATCCTGCCGCCCGGCCGAATGGACGCTGACGTGCGTTGAACCGTTGATTATGTGTTTTCTCTGCAACACCTTTGTTGTAGCAGAGTGACATGAATGCCGCGCAGGCGCCCGTGACTGTCGACTCAAGCCAACCGCGGCGTTTCGCAGTCACGCCTGCGATGGAGCTGGCGGCGCTCGCGCTATCGATCACGGTCGGCGTCGGCAGCTATTTTATCATCGAAAGCGCGGGCAAGCCGCAGGGACTGATCGCCCCGCCGCTCGTCGCCTTGCTGCTGATCGCCAATCTGGTGCCGGGGATCGCGCTGCTGATGCTGCTCGGTCGCCGCATCGCGCACAGCCGCGCGCGGCGTTCGCCGGTCGGCGGGGAGGGGCGGCTTCATGTCCGGCTCGTCGCGATCTTCTCGATCGTCGCGGCGGTGCCTATGCTGCTGGTCACGATCGCGGCGTCGCTGCTGTTCCAATATGGCGTGCAATTCTGGTATTCGGACCGTGCGCGCGCAGTGTTCGAAAATGCGACGACGCTGACCCGCGCCTCATACAATCAGTTCCTCCAGCGCTGGGAGGAAGCGACCGTCACGATGGCGCAGGACATTTCGGACGAATTGCGCCAGCGTCCGCTGGACGATCCGCGGTTCCGCCCGTTCCTGTTCCAGCAGACCTATTATCGCAGCCTTTCCGAAGCCCTGCTGTTCCAGATCGCGCCGAACGGCGAGCTGCAGACGCTCGCATTCGTCAATCCTTATGATCTCAACCTCGCGCGGCAGGTGTCAGCCGACGCGGTGACCGAGCTGCGCCGTGGCCAGCGCAGCGTGGTGACGGTGACCGGGGACCGCATCCAGACCGTTACGCGGGTGCCCGGCAGCCATATGTTCCTCTATGCCGCGCGCGTCACCGATCCCAAGCAGATGACGACGCAGACCAAGCGCGCCGAAACCGCGCTGGCCAATTATCACTCGCTGCTGGACAAGGCGCGATCGCTGCAGATCCGCTTCAACGTCGCGCTGCTCGTCCTGTCGCTGCTGATCGTCGGGATTGCGGTGTGGATCGCGCTGGCGGTGGCGGATCGACTGGTGCGCCCGGTGGGGCAACTTGTTCAGGCGGCCAGGCGTGTCGAGGGCGGCGATCTTTCCGCGCGCGTGACCGAACGCCCGACGCGCGACGAGGTCGGCACGCTGGCCACGGCGTTCAACCGCATGACCGAGCGGCTGGAGGCGCAGAATAACGCATTGGTCACCGCCAACGCCCAGCTCGACAGCCGTCGTGCGCTGATCGAGGCGGTGATGTCGGGCGTATCGGCGGGGGTGATCTCGATCGCCGGCGATCGCACGGTGCGGCTGATCAACAGTTCGGCGGAAACCCTGCTCGGCGTCTCGACCACCCCGGTCGGCAAGCCGCTCGCCGATATCGCGCCCGAACTCGACGATTTGCTCGACGGCAATGCGCGCGAGGCGATCGTTCAGGTCACGGTCGGCGGCGAGCCGCGCACGCTGGCGGTGCGCATCGCGCGCGACGGCACCGGACCGATCCTGACCTTCGACGATATCACCCAGCAATTGCTCGATCAGCGCCGTGCCGCCTGGGCCGATGTCGCGCGGCGGATCGCGCATGAGATCAAGAATCCGCTCACCCCGATCCAGCTGGCTGCCGAGCGCCTCCAGCGCCGCTACGGCGGCAAGGTGGAGGAGGGGGATACCACCTTCGCCCGGCTGACCGATACGATCGTGCGGCAGGTCGGCGATCTCCGCCGGATGGTCGACGAATTCTCCTCCTTCGCGCGGATGCCCAAGCCGGTGTTCCGCGAGGAATCTCTGGTCGATATCGCGCGCCAGACGATGTTCCTCCACGAAGTGGCGCATGGCGGCGTGCGTTTCGAGCTGGAGCATGACGAGCCCGGCCCGACGCTGGTGTGCGACCGGCGCCAGATCGGCCAGGCGCTGACCAATATCGTCAAGAATGCGGTCGAGGCGATCGAAGCCAAAGGCGGTGAAGGCGGCGAGGTGCATTTGGCGCTGACCGAGGCGCCGGGGCGGGTGACGATCACCGTTGCCGATACCGGGGTCGGCCTGCCGCCCGAACGCGACCGGATTGTCGAACCTTATATGACGACGCGCGCGCGCGGCACCGGCCTCGGGCTCGCGATCGTCAAGAAGATCGTTGAGGAACATTTTGGAAATATTACATTTTCTGACCACTCCAGTGGTGGAACTTTGGTAACGATGACATTCGATACGACGATGCTCGCCGGGCTCGATACCGGGGAGGACCTGACCAACAGCGGTGAGGATGGGGGGATCACCGCGCTAACCCGGAACCGGATAATCTGACATGGCGCTCGACATTCTCGTCGTCGATGACGAACTCGATATCCGCGAACTGGTCGCCGGCGTGCTGGAGGACGAGGGCTATGAAACCCGCGTCGCCGCCGACAGCGATTCCGCGCTGGAAGCGATCGCGACGCGTCGCCCGAGCCTCGTGCTGCTCGACGTGTGGCTGCAGGGATCGCGGCTCGACGGGCTGCAATTGCTCGACGAGATCAAGCGGCGCGATCCCTCGATCGCGGTGCTGATGATTTCGGGCCACGGCAATCTCGATACCGCGGTGGCGGCGATCCGCGCCGGCGCGGTCGATTTCATCGAAAAGCCGTTTCAGGCCGAGCGCTTGTTGCTGATGGTCGAGCGCGCGACCGAGACCGAGCGGCTGCGGCGCGAAGTGGCGTCGCTGCGCGCCTCGGCCGGGCGCGATACCGATCTCACCGGCAGTTCGAGCGCGATCAACGCGGTGCGTGCGACGCTCAAGCGGGTCGCCGGCACCGGCAGCCGCATTCTCATCACCGGCCCGGCCGGGGTGGGCAAGGAAGTCGCGGCGCGGCTGCTCCACGGCTGGAGCCCGCGCACCAGCTCGCCGTTCGTGATCGTCAGCGCCGCGCGGATGACGCCCGATCGCATGGACGAGGAATTGTTCGGCGTGGAGGAGGGGGGCGATCTCGTCCGCCCCGGCATGCTCGAACAGGCGCATGGCGGCACCTTGTTCCTCGACGAGATCGCCGACATGCCGATGGCGACGCAGGCCCGCATCCTGCGCGTGCTGACCGATCAGAGCTTCGCACGGGTCGGGGGGACGCGGCAGGTGAAGGTCGACGTTCGCGTCGTCTCCGCCACCGCGCGCGATCTGACCGCGGAGATCGCCGAAGGGCGGTTCCGCGAGGATTTATACTATCGACTCAATGTTGTGCCGGTGATTCTTCCCGCACTGGCCGAACGCCGCGAGGATATTCCCGCGCTGGTCGAGCATTTCGTCGCGCATTACGCCTCGGAACGCCGCGTGCCGACCCCGGAGATCGCCACCGACGCGATGGTCGCGTTGCAG
This sequence comes from Sphingomonadales bacterium, assembly GCA_017304125.1. Taxonomy (GTDB): domain Bacteria; phylum Pseudomonadota; class Alphaproteobacteria; order Sphingomonadales; family Sphingomonadaceae; genus Sphingomonas. The sequence goes on along the minus strand of JAFKLV010000051.1, from coordinate 4,119 downwards.
AGCTATGACTGGCCGGGCAACGTCCGCGAACTGCGCAACGTGGTCGAGCGCACGATCATCCTCACCCCCGGCGACCGCATCGGGCGGATCGACCTCGATCTGCTCCCGGCGGAGGTGCTGGGCGACGGCGAGGGCGGGGCGGGCACCGCCGCGATCATGGGCGCACCGCTGCGTGAGGCACGCGAGACGTTCGAGCGCGAATATCTCCGCGTCCAGATCCGGCGCTTTTCGGGCAATATCTCACGCACCGCCTCGTTCATCGGCATGGAGCGCTCGGCCTTGCACCGGAAGCTCAAGCTGCTGGGCATTACCGAGACGCGTGAGGAATAGGCCTCTTCTTCTCCCCTCCCTGGTGAAGGGAGGGGCTGGGGGTGGGTGGGTATGAGGCAGGTGCTGCGGTATCCCCCACACCAACCCACCCCCGACCCCTCCCTTGTTCAAGGGAGGGGAGAAAGACAGGAATCCTCCGCCATTCACGTTGCGGTAAGCCGTGCGCGCCTCTAGATTGGCGCCGCCGCCAGCCCTGGCGGTAACCCGACGCCGGGTACCGGCGCAACGCGGGGCAAACCCCGCCAAAAATCGAAGGATCGAGCCAATGGCCGAAAAACAAACCTCCCTTCAGGATCTGTTCCTCAACGCACTGCGCAAGTCGAAAACCCCGGTGACGATGTTCCTCGTCAAGGGCGTCAAGCTCCAGGGCATCGTGACCTGGTTCGACAATTTCTCCGTGCTGCTGCGCCGCGACGGGCAATCCCAACTCATCTACAAACACGCCATTTCCACGATCATGCCCGGCGGTCATGTCGATGTTGCGGCGATCGTCGAGCAGATGGGCGAAAGCGTGAAGAAGCAGCCGCTGTTGCAGGAAGTGTTCCTCAACGCGGTGCGCAAGTCGCATGATCCGGTGACGATGTTCCTCGTCAACGGTGTGATGCTGCAGGGCAATATCGCCGCTTTCGATCTGTTCTGCATGCTGCTGCAGCGCGATGGCGCGTCGCAGCTGGTCTACAAACATGCCGTGTCGACGATCCAGCCGTCGCGCGCGCTCAATCTCGCCGAGGAAACGGCGGAGGAGTCGGACGAAGATTGAGTACCGGCTTCGAACGCGATCGCGGTGAATTTACGCGCGGCGCGCGCGCGATCGTCGTCTATCCCGATCTGGGCGGTTCCTCCCGCGACGCCGACGCGCGTCTCGCGGAGACCGCCGGGCTGGCCGAGGCGATCGGCGTGACGGTCGTGGGGCGCGAAGCGTTCCGCGTCCGCACGCCGCGCGCCGCGACCTTGCTCGGCGCCGGGCAGGTCGAGACGATCGCGACGCTCGCCCGGATGGAGGACGCCGCCTTGGTGGTGTTCGACGCCAGCCTCACCCCGATCCAGCAACGCAATCTCGAAAAGGCGCTCGAGGCCAAGGTGATCGACCGCACCGGGCTGATCCTCGAGATTTTCGGCGAACGTGCCGCGACCGCCGAAGGGCGGTTGCAGGTCGAGCTGGCCCATCTCGATTATCAGGCCGGGCGACTGGTGCGCAGCTGGACCCACCTCGAGCGCCAGCGCGGCGGCTTCGGCTTCCTCGGCGGCCCCGGCGAAACCCAGATCGAGGCCGACCGTCGGCTGATCCGCGACCGTATGGCGCGGCTGCGGCGCGAACTCGAACAGGTCACCCGCACCCGCGGGCTGCACCGCGGCCGGCGCCAGCGCGCGCCCTGGCCGGTGATCGCGCTGGTCGGCTATACCAACGCCGGAAAATCGACACTTTTCAATTATTTGACGGGAAGTGACGTCATGGCGAAGGATTTGCTCTTCGCCACGCTCGATCCGACCTTGCGGCAGATTTCGCTGCCGGGGATCGACAAGGCGATCCTGTCCGACACGGTGGGGTTCGTGTCCGAGCTGCCGACCCAGCTCGTCGCGGCGTTCAAGGCGACGCTGGAAGAGGTGGTATCGGCCGATATGCTGATCCACGTCCGCGACGTCGCGCATCCCGACAGCGAGGCGCAGCGCGCCGATGTCGAGGAGGTGCTGACCGAGATCGGCGTTTCCGACACCACGCCGCGGATCGAGGCGTGGAACAAGCTCGACCTGCTCGACGATGAAGCACGCACGGCGCTGCTCGCCGAAACCGCGCGGCGTGATGATGTGGTGGCGATCTCGGCGCTGACCGGGGAGGGGGTGGATCACCTCATCGCTGTCGTCGCCGGGCGGCTCACCGCGGGGCATCAGCGCTATACGATCACGCTCGATGCGGCGGACGGCGCCGGCGCGGCATGGTTGCACCAGCATGGCGAGGTGCTCGATCAGGAAATCGACGGCGAACGCGCGATCTACGAAGTGCGCATGGCGCCGCGCGATTATGAGCGGTTTCTGACGCGCTGATCCACGCCGTCACCCCGGCCTTGAGCCGGGGTCCATCGGGAGGCAAGCGCAGCGCAAGAGGCTCAAGGCCGGGGTGACGAAGGTTTTTAGCCCTTCCGCTCGTCAGCTTTGGCCGCCAGCCACAGCTCTTCCTTCGCATCTAGATCGAGTGATGCGAAGGACGTGCCGGCCGCCGCTTCCATGAAACGAAAGCGCCGCTCGAACTTGGCGTTGGAGGTGCGCAACGCCGCTTCGGGATCGATGCCAAGGTGGCGCGCCCAATTGACGATGACGAACAGCAGATCGCCAATCTCTCCCGCGCGCTCCTCGTCGGTGGTCGCGCTTTCGACTTCGGCGATTTCCTCGTCGATCTTGGCGCGCGGTCCCTTGGCATCGGGCCAGTCGAAACCGACCCGCGCGGCCCGCTTCTGGAGCTTTTCCGCCCGCAGCAACGCGGGCAGGCCAAGCGCGACCCCGGCGAGCGCGCCATTGTCGTCCTTGGCGTCAGCCTTGGCGGCGCGTTCCTCGGCCTTGATCTGTTCCCACAGATGATGGCCGCCCTCGGCGCGATCGCCGAAGATATGCGGGTGGCGACGCTCCATCTTGTCGGAGATCGCATTGGCCACCGCGTCGAAATCGAACAGCGCCGCTTCCTCGGCCATCCGCGCGTGGAACACGACCTGAAGCAGCAGATCGCCAAGCTCATCTTTGAGATCGGCCATATCGTTGCGCGCGATCGCATCAGCGACCTCATGCGCTTCCTCGATCGTATAAGGCGCGATCGTCGCGAAATTCTGCGCGACATCCCATTCGCAACCACGCTCGGGATCGCGCAACCGCGCCATTACCGCGAGCAAGCGATCGATAGGGGCCCGTTCCGCGTCAGCCATATGTAACGTCGATAATATACATTATGTAAATCACGTCCTGGGTTTGGGTTCGAGCACCAGCACATCCCCCTCGACCCGCCACGATGCGAGTTGCGAGAGGAAATTCATGCCGAGCACGTCGAGATCGCCGAATTCGGGCGCCACGACGACCGGCAGATCGCGCGCGACGATAGTGCCCAGTTCCAGCCGCGCGACGCGTGCGCGGCGCGCCTGCACCGCGCCATTGGCGGTTTCGATCACCGCGGCGAACGGACCGTCATCGATCGCGATATGCGCCGCCTTAGCGGTGGCCTGCGACAACGCAGTGGTCGTCGCGCCGCTATCGATCAGCATCCGCCGCTCGATGCCCTCGATCCGCGCGCTGGCCCAGAAATGCCCGTCAGGCGCGATATGGATCCGCACGGTCGAGCCGACGACATGCTGATCGCGCCCGAACAAGGCATCGCGGGTGTCGTCCCAGATCGGCTTGAGCCGGTCGCGCTGCCCGGCGATGACCAGCCCGATCGCAAAGATCAGCACCCACGCGGCCGCCATCTTCATCGTCCGCCCGAGCGGCACACGCCGGCTGAGCAACGCCGACAGCGGCAGCGCGAGCATCAGCAGATAAAGCGCCACCTGTGCGCCGTCGTTCACAACGCGATCTCCATCCCGTCATAGCCGGGCTCGACGCCGAGCGGCAGTTCGGCGCGCAATGTATGATAATCCATCGATTGATCCATATGGATCAGCACGGTGCGTTGCGGCGCCAGCTCGTCGACCCATTCGAGCACCTGCCCGAGATGCGGGTGCGACGGATGCGGCTTGCGGCGCAGCGCATCGACCACCCACAGATCGACCCCGGCGTAAAGCCCGCGCATCTCGGGCGTCATGCCGCTGA
>JAFKLV010000050.1 GCA_017304125.1 Sphingomonadales bacterium | reverse complement strand
AACGGCCACAACCTGATCAGCGGCTCGGCCACCGGCACGATACGCGCACAGCTCGCCCGAATATACGCCAAAGCGGGCGTGAATTCTCAGACCTCGCTGATAGCGCTGTTCATTGAGGAACTGGTTGAACCAACGATACATGCTGGTAGCGCCGAAGCGCCGGGCCGATCGACAATCTCAAAAATACGAGATCGGTAACATCATTCGCCGGCAGAATAATCGTCTTCGGCCGTGCCTCGATCGCCCCGCAGCGGATCGTCATCGTTGAGGATGCGGAGCGCCGCACCGTCGATGTCCTCATATTGGCCGGAACGTACCGCCCAGAAAAACGCCCCCAGCCCGGAAAGCCCGAGGAACAGCGCGATCGGAATGAGGACGCCGACGCTGTTCATCGCGCCGCGCTCCTCAGCCGCATCGCATTGGCGACCACGATCAGCGACGAGCCCGACATGGCCAGCGCCGCGATCAGCGGGGTGACGAAGCCGGCGATCGCCAACGGAACGGCAAACAGATTGTACCCGATCGCCAGCGCAAAATTCTGCACCACCACGCGCATCGTGCGGCGCGCGGCGGCGACCGCGATCGGCACCGACATCAGCCGCCCGCCGACGAACACGAGATCGGCCGCCATCTGCCCGACGTCGCTCGCTGTCGCCGGAGCCATCGAGACATAGGCCGCCTTGAGCGCGGGCCCGTCGTTGATCCCGTCCCCCACCATCAGCACGCGCCGCCCGCCCGCTTCGGCCGCGCTGACGATGGCATATTTGTCCTGCGGGGTTGTTCGCGCGCGGCTGGGGATATTGAGCGTGGCAGCGAGCGCATCGACCACCGCCGGGGCATCGCCCGAGACAATCTCGGGCGCGAGCCCTTCGGCGCCGAGCCGCTCGAGCGCTGCTGCAGCATCGCCGCGCGGCCGATCGGCAATGCTGATTGAATGCGACGCGCCGTCGCCGACGCGGAATACGATCGAGGCGCCGTCGCTTGCCGGCCCGGCCCAACCCGGCCGGCCAAACCGCACCTCGACGCCGCCCGCCACCCCGCGCACGCCGAACCCTGCTTCCTCGACAATATCCGCGACGGGCACGGCCGGCGTATCGGCCAACGCGGTGGCCACCGCCAGCGCGGCGGGGTGGCGGCTCGCGCGCGCGAGGGTGTGAAGGATCGCGCGCTCGGCGGGGGTATCGGGCAGTCCGTCCGTCACCACCGGGCGTCCGAGCGTCACAGTCCCGGTCTTGTCGAGCAGTGCCAGATCGGCCTTCGCGAGCCGTTCGAGCGCCGATCCGTCCTTTACCAGTACCCCGGCGCGCATCAGTGCGCCGGAGGCGACGACCTGCGCCACCGGCACCGCCAGCCCGAGCGCGCACGGACAGGTGATAATCAATACCGCCACCGCATTGGTGAGTGCGACATGCCACCCGGCTCCCGCGATCAGCCACCCGGCCAGCGTCAGCGCGGCGAGCGTGTGCACCGCCGGGGCGTAAAGCCGTGAGGCGCGGTCGGCGATCCGCATGTAGCCCGATTTAGCCTGGCCTGCGCTTTCCATCAGCCGCGCGATATCGGCGATCACGGTCGCATTGCCGGCACGCGTCACTTTGATCGTCAGCGGTGCGGCGAGGTTGACGGTGCCGGCCAATACCTCCGTGCCCGGCGCGACCGCCTCGTCGATGCTCTCGCCGGTGACAAGCGAACGGTCGATCGCGCTCTCGCCGGATTCGACAATGCCATCGGCGGCAATCCTTTCGCCCGCCGCGACAAGCAGCCGCATTCCCGGCGCGAGTTCGGCGATCGCGCGGCGCTGGTGCCCGCCGTCGGAAGCGATCACTGTCGCCTCCGCCGGCAACCGGCGCAGCAGCGCATCGACCCCACCGCGGGCGCGATCGCGCATCACGCTGTCGAGGAAGCGCCCACCGAGCAGGAAGAACAACAGCATGACGACGCCGTCGAAATAGGCGTGCGGGCCGCCGAGGACGGTTTCGTAGAGGCTCATTGCGACGGCCAACAGCACGCCGATCGAGATCGGCACGTCCATATTGGTGCGCCCGCGCCGCAGCGCGCTCCACGCGCTCGCGAAGAAGACGCGCCCCGAATATGCGACGGTCGGCAGCGCAATCAGCGCGGAGAGCCAGTGAAACAATTGCCGTGTGGCGCCGTCCGCGCCGGACCAGATCGAGACCGACAGCAGCATCACGTTCATCATCGCGAAGCCTGCCACCGCCAGCGCCAGCACCAGCCGGCGCGATTCGCTCCTGCCGCTATCCGCCGTCGCGCCGGCGAAGGCATGGGCGGTGAAGCCCAGCCCGTCGATCGCGCCGATCAGCCCATCCTCATCGATTTCGTCGAGATGATCGATGCGCACCTGGCGGTTGGTGAAATTGACCCGCGCCGCCGCCACGCCGGGTAGCGCGGCAAGACCATGCTCGAGCTTGGCGATGCACCCGGCACAGCGCATCCCCTCGACCACGAAGATCGAGGTCGCGAGCGGCAGCACGCTGGCCGGGCGGGCGGCAGCGGTCACATTCGCACCTCATCCTCGAAGCGCAGTCGTTCGCTGCCGCGCGTGCCGATGATCTCAACCAGCCAGCGTCCTGACGGCAGCGGCTGATCGGCGAGATAGCGCGCGGCGGCGGCGTCCCAGCGTAAGGTCAGTTGCTGATCGGGCTGGCGGCCGAGCGGATGTCGCGCGGTGGCGGTCAGCGCCACATCGGGGACAGCGACGCCGCGCCGGGTCAGCGCGACCGACAGGCGCCCGGCCGCCCGCGCCGGTACCGCACGCCACCCGGCCTTGTCCTGTGCGCGCGCCTCGGCGAGCCAGCGATCGTAATGCTGGCTCGCGACATAGCTGTTTTCCACCACCACGCCGCCGAAGGTGCTGGAGGCGAAGAACGCCATCGTCACGTTGACCGCAATCACCACCCCGAAAAAGCCGATAAGGATCGCGGCCATATGCCAGCCGGTGAAGCGACGCGTCATCGATTGCCCTCCGGTCGTTCGAAATAGCTGCCGTCGCTCGCGATCGTTTTCGGATCGTCCTGCGCGGTGGCGATGAACAGCAAGTCGCTGCGTTGCGGCCCTTCAGCCGGCGCGATCACGAACACCTGCGCCTTGGCGACGCGATCCGCCGGTACGGTGATCGTCACTTTTCTGCCCGCAGTCTCACGCGATCCGCCCTCGGTCCACATCTTTGCATCGATGCCTGACAGCGAGACCGCGAAGACGCGTGGGCGCCCCTCCATGTTGCGCAACTTGATCGTATAAGTGTTGCGGATCGTCCCGTCGGACAGCCGCACCCACAAAGGGTTGCGCGTCTGGAGCACATTCACCCCGATATGCGTGCGCGTACCGAGCGCGAACAGCATGCCGCAGCCGATGCCCGCCCAGATCAGGAAATAGACAATCGTGCGCACGCGCAGCAGCCGCTTGAGCGGCGGAACCGGCACCTCGCCGGCGCGGGCGCGCTTCATATCGGCTTCGGTGGTATAGCCGATCAGGCGCGGCGCGCGATCGACCTTGGCCATGATCTCGTCGCATGCATCGATGCACAGGCCGCAGGTGATGCAGCCGATCTGCGGCCCTTCGCGGATATCGATCCCCGTCGGGCAGACCGCGACGCAGGCGTTGCAGTCGATGCAATCCCCGACCTTCTCGCCCTCCGCCAAGCGGACAAGCAAAGGCGCGGCTTCCGCCTCATGCGCCTGGGCGCGCTTCAGCCCATGGGTGCGCGGTTCGCCGCGCCAGTCCTTGTAGGTGACGGCGAGCGACTTCTCGTCCATCATCGCCGACTGAATGCGCGGCCAGGGGCACATGTAGATGCACACCTGTTCGCGCAGCAGCCCGCCGAGCGTGAAGGTCGTCGCGGCAAGGATCGCGACAGTCGAATAAGCGACGAACGGCGCGGTGCCGGTGACGAATTCGCGCGCCAGCGTCGGCGCATCGGCGAAATAGAAGATCCATGCGCCACCGGTCGCGATGGCGATCAGCAACCAGATGGCGAATTTGCTGCCGCGCTTAGCGATCTTCTCAATCCCCCAGGACGCGCGATCGAGCCGGATCTGCGCATTGCGATCGCCCTCGATCGCACGTTCGACATGGACGAACAGGTCGGTCCACACCGTCTGCGGGCAAGCATAGCCGCACCAGGCGCGCCCGACGGCGGAAGTGACCAGGAACAGCCCCACCGCCGCCATGACGAGCAGGCCGACGACATAATAGAATTCGTTCGGCCAGATCTCGATCGAGAACATGTAGAAACGGCGATGCGCGAGATCGATCAGGACCGCCTGATCAGGGGCATAGGCGCCGCGATCCCAGCGCAGCCACGGCGTGACGTAATAGATCGCCAGGGTTACCGCCATGATCGCCCATTTTAGGCGGCGGAACGTGCCATGGACGCGGCGCGGGAAGACCTTGCGCCGCGCCTCGAACAACCGCGGTTTGGGCTCGGGCGCGAGGTCAGCGACCGGCATTGCTGCCTGCCTGCGCCGCTGCTTGCGCGGGTGCCGGTGCCGGATCAGCCTCGCCGCCGCCCAGCGAGTGGACATAGGTCGCCAGCATCTTGATTGTCACCGGATCAAGCCTTTGCCCCCAGGCGGGCATAATGCCGTAACGCGCATTGTTGATGGTCTGAGTCAGCGTGTCGCGATCACCGCCATAGAGCCAGATCGCATCCGTGAGGTTGGGCGCCCCGACGGTACGATTGCCCTTGGCCTCGGGACCGTGGCAGACCGCGCAATTGTTGGCGAACAGCGCCTTGCCACGCGCGGCCGACGCACTCGCTGTCTCTTGGTGCGAGACATAGCGGACATAGGAGACGAGATCCTGCACCTCGCCCGAATTGAGGATACCGTCGCGCCCGAAGGCCGGCATCTGCGACATGCGCGTCGCATCATCGCCGGGCTGGCGGACGCCGTGAATGATCGTCTGCTGGATCGTCTTGAGGTCGCCGCCCCACAGCCAGTCGTCGTCGTTGAGGTTGGGATAGCCCTTGCCCCCCGCCGCGCCCGCGCCATGACATTGTACGCAATAGACCTTGAAGGCCGAACGCCCGCCTTCGGTAGCCGCCGCCATAAGCTTGGGGTTGGCGGGAAGCTGCTCGATCGGCGTTTTCGCGAGCGCGGCGAGGATCGGCGCGCGCCGGGCATTTTCCCTGGCAGTCTCGCGCGCCAGTTCGCCGTGGCTCGTCCAGCCCCAGATGCCCGGGGTCGCACCGTGGATCAGCGGCCAGGCGGGGTAGACGATGCAATAGCCGATCGCGAAGACGATCGAGGCGTATAATCCGAACAGCCACCATCGCGGCATCGGCGTATCGAGTTCCTCGATCCCGTCCCATTCGTGGCCGACGGTGCTGGTGCCGGTTGCGGCATCGATGCGTTTGTTGTCAGCCATTGTCGGCCTCGTCGAAGATGCTAGTGGCGGCGTGGCGGTTCGCCTCGCGGTTTCGCGGCAGGAAGGCCCAGCCGATCAGCACGGCGAACACGCCGACCATGATCACCAGCCCCCAGCTGTCGGCGAGATGGCGCATGCTGTCGTAGCTCATTTCGCTGCCTCCCGCGCGCTGGCCGACTTGAAGTCGACCTGCACGCCGAGCCCCTGAAGATAGGCGACCAAGGCATCCATCTCGGTGATCCGTTCCGGGTCGCCGTCGAAATCGCGCGCCTGCACCTTGGGATAGCGTTTGGCGAGCCCGGCGGTGTCGCCCTCGCCATACCCCTGGGTACGGGCATCTTCGTCCGCCTTGGCGATATCTTCGTCGGTATAAGGCACGCCGACCCGGCGCAGCGCGGCAAGATCCGCGCCCAACCGGCTCGTGTCGAGATTGCGCGTCGCGAGGAAGGCGTATTTCGGCATGATCGATTCAGGCACCACAGACTGCGGGTCCTTGAGGTGCTGGACGTGCCATTCGTCCGAATAGCGCCCGCCGACGCGCGCCAGATCGGGCCCGGTGCGCTCCGACCCCCATTGGAACGGGTGATCGTACATGCTTTCGGCAGCGAGGCTGTAATGGCCGTAGCGCTCCACCTCGTCGCGGAACGGGCGGATCATCTGGCTGTGGCAACCGTAACACCCCTCGCGGATGTAGATGTTGCGCCCGGCGAGCTCGAGCGGGGTATAGGGGCGCACCCCCTCGACATGTTTGACGGTGGATTCGATCCAGAACAAAGGCGCGATCTCGACGATCCCGCCGATCGCAACCACGACCAGCGAGAGCGCGCCCAGCAACGTGACGTTGCGTTCGATCTTCTTGTGGCGATTGGCCCAGGTAGCCATGTTGCGGCTCCTCCTTAGCGAGCTTCGGCGGGAACGAGCGGACGATCGCGCGCGGGATCGAAGGCGGCGGTGGTCATCGGCGCCTCCTCGCGAATGCGGCCGCGGATCGTCATCCACACGTTCCAGACCATGATGAAACCACCGGTCAGGAACAGTACGCCGCCCAGGGTACGGATCAGATAGAGCGGGTGGAGTGCGGCTACGACCTCGGCGAACGAATAGACCAGATAGCCGTCGTCCCCATATTCGCGCCACATCAGCCCCTGCATGATCCCCGCGACCCACATTGACGAGGCGTAGAGGACGATGCCCAAAGTCGCGCACCAGAAGTGCCAGTTGACCATGCGCAGCGAATAGAGCCGCTCACGTCCCCACAGGCGCGGCGCGAGATAATAGACTGCCGCGAAGGTGATCATGCCATTCCAGCCCAACGCCCCGGAATGGACGTGACCGATCGTCCAGTTGGTATAGTGGCTGAGCGAGTTGACGCTCTTGATCGACATCATCGGCCCTTCGAAGGTCGCCATGCCGTAGAAGGCGAGCGCGAAGACCATCATGCGGATGATCGGATCGGTGCGGATCTTGTCCCACGCACCGTTCAGGGTCATCAGCCCGTTGATCATGCCGCCCCAGCTCGGCATCCACAGCACGACCGAAAAGACCATGCCCAGGGTCTGCGCCCAATCAGGGAGCGCGGTATAATGGAGGTGGTGAGGCCCTGCCCAGATGTAGAGGAAGATCAACGACCAGAAGTGCACAATCGACAGGCGATAGCTGTAGATTGGTCGCTCCGCCTGCTTCGGCACGAAGTAATACATCATCGCCAGGAACGGCACGGTAAGGAAGAACGCCACCGCATTGTGCCCGTACCACCATTGCGTCAGCGCATCCTGCACCCCGGAGAAGGCTGAATAGGATTTCGATCCGACGATGCTGACCGGCATCGACAGATTGTTGACGATGTGCAGCATCGCGATGGTGATGATGAAACTGAGGTAGAACCAGTTGGCGACATAGATATGCGGTTCCGAGCGGCGGATCACCGTGCCGCCGAACACGACGAGATAGGCCACCCAGACGATCGTCAGCCAGATGTCGACATACCATTCAGGCTCGGCATATTCGCGCGCCTCGGTAATGCCCATGACATAGCCGGTCGCGGCCAGCACGATGAACAGCTGATAGCCCCAGAACACGAAGTTCGCGAGATTGGGCCAGAACAAGCGCACGCGGCAGGTGCGCTGGACGACGTAGAAGCTCGTCGCGATCAGCGCATTGCCCCCGAAGGCGAAGATCACCGCCGAGGTATGCAGCGGCCGGATACGCCCGAAATTGACATATTCGCCAAGGTTGAGCTGCGGAAAGGTCAGTTCGGCAGCGATGAACACACCGACGAGAAAGCCGACGATGCCCCAGAAGACGGTGGCGATCACGCCCCAGCGGATCACGTCGTCATAATATTGACCTGCGGTCGCCGGCGAGACGCGCGGCCCCATCCCCTCTTTCGGCTTCGCGCCCAGCCCACGCACCGCGACGAAGAATGCCGCGGCGGCGGCGATCGCCATATGCACCGCAAAGCCGCTATCGACTGCGGTCACCGCGGCGAATACCGCCAGCAGCGAAAGAAACAGCCACCCCGCGGGTGCACTGATATCATTTGCCATTCGCTTCACCTCATTGCGCAGGATGTGCGGCCGGCTGGGGGCCGGTTGCACGTCCTGCAGGGGCTCAAGAATGTGCCGGGCGCCCCCCGTACGCGCATCCGACATGGCCAAATGCGCCCGGTTGACGGCTCAAACATTGATCTAGATCAAAATTCGTCAGCGCCTGGCGATTGCTGTGAGCCGCGCGTAATCCACCACGGTGCAGTCGCGCGCGCCGACCAGAATGATCGCGCCCTCTGCCCGCAGTCGGGCGAGTTCGCGGCTGATGGTTTCGGAGGTGAGGCCGAGGAAATTGGCGACGTCGCTGCGCCGCATCGGAATGCGCACCGTCAGGTCATCCGCACGCGCGGCGAGATCGAGGATGAAGGCCGCCACCCGCTCCCGCGCGCTGGCGTGACCGAGCATGCCAAGACGGTCGCGGGCCTCGCCGAGCGCGTTGATCGCACGCTTCAGCAGCAATCGGCGTAATTTTGGCCGCACATGGAGCGCCTCCGCCAGCGCGTCCCGTGAAAAAGAGCATAATTCGGTCTCGGCCAGCGCGGTCGCGATCACCCCCTCGTCCCGCGCAAAGGGCGCGCCGAAGAAATCGCCGGCG